>CAURHZ010000032.1:0-9525 GCA_963524345.1 uncultured Streptococcus sp. | reverse complement strand
AATTAAAATAGGGCATGCCAATCGACCCTGGATTGATGATTTGTTGCCCTTGACTGCCATAACGAAGCAACTGCTTGTGGACATGACCATAGACTGCCACGTCGGTTTCCGCATCTAGCAGTTGGTCAAATTTTTCTGTATCATTCCCAACCAGTAGGTCCCCACCATAGTTTTTGTCAGGTAAATTATGAGAGATAGAAAAGCGTAGTCCCTCAACTTCTTTCTTTTCCAGCAAAGGCAAGCTTCGTAGCCAGACAATCGTTGCAGGATCCATTCGCTCCATCAAAAACTGGGTCATGCGCATTGACTGGATTTCTTTCGGATGTTCCAAACCATATTCGCCATCCAAGGCCTCAAGGACACGATCATCCCAATTGCCTCGAACACTGGCTGTGATAGGAAGGTCCTTTAGCAGGGCGACCAAGTCATTCGCACCGGGACCAGGAAGAAAAATATCTCCCAGAAGCCAGTATTCACTGACTCCTTGATTTTTAGCATCTGCAATCACTGCTTCTAAGGCAGTTGTATTGCCATGAATATCTGATAAAATTGCGATTTTATGATTCATTGTGTTCTCCTTCTGTTTGGTAATCTACTTGTTTTTCCGCTATTTGAGCTAATTCCTCTTCTTCCTGCGGGTTCAACTTTATTTGCACAGCTTCTGCTACTGCTCTTGGCACCCCAACTTCGACAATCTCATCCACACTAGCTTCCTTGATTTTGGTCAAAGACTTGAAATGCTTCATGAGATTCTGCTTGCGTTTAGGTCCCAGACCGTCAATCCCATCCAGTTGTGAAGAAAAGGAATTTTTAGAGCGCAGTTGGCGGTGGAAAGTAATGGCAAAGCGGTGCACCTCATCTTGAATGCGTTGGAGGAGGAAAAATTCCTGAGAATTGCGAGATAACTCCACCACCTCAAGCGGATCTCCAAAGAGCAATTCATGAGTTTGGTGCTTGTCATTTTTTTGCAAACCTGCAATGGGAATATCCAAACCCAGTTCCTCTTGTATGACTTGCTTGGCGATATTGACTTGACCTTGTCCCCCATCAATGACAATCAAATCTGGAGGAGTCAAACCTTCTCGTTGTACTCGGCCATAACGTCTACGAATGACTTCTCTCATGCTGGCATAATCATCTGGTCCAACAACCGTTTTTATCTTGTACTTACGGTAATCCTTCTTACTCGGTTTGCCATTGACAAAGACCACCATAGCTGAAACAGGACTGGTTCCCATGATATTGGAGTTATCGAAGGACTCAATACGGACTGGCGTGGGGATTTGGAGCAAGCGTCCTAGATTTTCAATGGCTCCTTGGGTCTTTTCGACAGATTTTTCTAGCAGATTGAACTTCTGCTCCAGACTAACACGGGCATTCTTTATAGCCAGATTGACCAGCTGTTTTTTCTCTCCACGTTGGGGGTTGAGAATCTTGGTATCTACCAAGGCTTTAACGGCTTCTTCATCAATATCCTGCGGAATCAGTACCTCATTTGGAACCAGATGGGATTTTTCTTGATAGAATTGTCCTACATAGGTCAAAAAATCCTCATCCGGATCATTGTAGTAGGGAAAGAGATTGACATCGCGCTCAATGAGTTTGCCCTGACGAACAAAGAAAACCTGTACACACATCCAACCCTTATCCACATAGTAACCAAAGACATCACGATTTTGGAGATCTTTAGACATAACCCTTTGCTTGGTCCGAAGCGTTCCAATGGCCTGAATCAGGTCACGGTATTCCGCCGCACGTTCAAACTCCATACTTTGAGCTGCCTTTGCCATCTTGCCCTTAAGGTCATCGATGATTTTGTCATCCTGCCCTTTTAGGAAATCAGAAACCTCCTGAGCCATGGACTTGAAATAGGCCTCATCCTTCTTACAGATAGTGTGGGCCATACATTGACCGATATGGTAGTAAAAACAGACCTTAGACGGTGGATTGGTACACTTACGAAATGGAAAAATCCGATCCAGCAACCGCTTAATTTCATTGGCTGCCCCCACATCTGGATAGGGACCAAAGTAGAGTCCTCCGTCCTTCTTGACCTGACGAGTAATAATCAAACGAGGATAGCGCTCATTGGTGATTTTGATGAAAGGATAGGACTTGTCATCCTTGAGCATGATATTGTATTTGGGCTTATTTTCTTTGATGAGGTTAATTTCTAGGAGAAGGGCCTCAATATTGGACTCTGTAACAATAAATTCAAAATCCACAATTTCAGATACCAAGGCCTCTGTCTTTGTGTCGTGACTTCCACGAAAATAGGACCGCACGCGGTTACGCAGATTTTTAGCCTTTCCTACATAGATAATGGTGCCGTTTTTATCCTTGTGAATGTAGCAACCAGGGCTGGTCGGCAGGAGCTCTAGTTTTGATTTAATCAAGTTATTCATAGTTCCATTATAACAAAAAAGTAGGGAAAGATAGTTCCCTACTCATTGGTCTCATATAATTTTCGAAGTCTTTCAACATCCTCTTTCTGGATACCATAAAAGGAACCTGCTGGTTGCATGACAGATTTCTCATCTGTATGGTCCAAGCCAATCGCATGACCCAACTCATGTTCTGCCGTATGGACAATGCGCTCATAAGAATAACCATAGTTTGGATTGGATAGATAATAGTGATTCAGACGCACCGTTACGGATAAGAATTGCCCTGTCAAGAGATTGGTCTGACTTTCCGCCTCTCCTGCCACAGGAGTGCCTCCGTCATTCATCTCAGTAGCCAAGATATCCGCCTTGCCGGCCTCAGTCACGAGTTCAAAATTAAAAGCACCAGTTTGATTCCAATTCTGGATTGCTTCTAAATAAGCTTCTTGAAAGCGTGAATCCATCTGGGGATCTAGATAAATACGAGCTGAAGCCTGCGGCCACCTTCCTTCAGAGTGTTGATGACTATCTGTCTGGTTCAACTTAGGCAGTTGCCCTGTTTTTTCCCATTGGTCGATACTTTGTTTACCAACCTTGACTGACCGTTCTGCTTCCTTTAGCGCTCCTTGAAAATCACCGTTCAGATACCAGAGAAGTCCAAAAGCAAAAGCACACAAAAGAAAAGCTATCCAAACTAGACGCCAAAACAAACGCCACACAAAAGAAAAGAAAGCCCCTATCAAACGAAAAATCCAGCGCATTTCCCTCCACCTTTCTAGCAAATAAAGTCTATTTTACTAAAACAAGCTGAAAGAAAGCTAAATTATGACAATCTCTCTTCTAATTTGAAATCAATTGGTAAGGTTGCTAAGAACCGTTCCAATTGTTTTTCCCAATAATACCACTCGTGAGTTCCAGCACTATGCCTATAGGTCACATTAAAGCCCAGTTTTTTGAGATTTTTCACTGCGAGATTATTGGCTTCGTACAAGAAATCCTGCTCGCCACACCAAGCCCACAGCTTGGTCTTTTTATCCGATTTTTTAGCCAGACTTTCAAGCGAATAGGGACTAGTTGTCCAATCTTTAATCTCTCCAAAAACACCTCTCCAGTAAGCTGGTGTCCCCAGATTTTGGCTTTCAGGAGAAAAATCTTGAAAACTAAGGGCGCCTGAAAAGCTAGCTGCACGAGAGAAACGATTTGTAGCAAGAGCCAGTTTAAAACAGCCGTAACCTCCCATAGATAGACCAGCGATAAAGGTCTTTTCACGCTTGCTGGTCATATTAGGGAAGAAGCGTTTCAAAACCTGTGGCAATTCTTCTGCTAGAGCTGTGTAATAGTCAAAACCATACTGGGTATCGGTGTACCAACCATTGCTGGTATTAGGCATGACAACGATGAGATTGGTTCCTCGAAGCAAGCGTTCTACATTGGTCCGCTTGAGCCAGCTATTATGGTTGCCAGACATCCCGTGCAAGAGGTACAAGACGGGAATATCTTTACAATCTGGTTCTTCCACTCGATTGGCATCGGGGTAAAGAACATTCACTCCCCACTCCATATCCAAAACTTGTGAGTAATACTCGATTTTCATTACTGCCATAATTTTTCCTCTATTTTTCTATAAGAAAAAGCCGAAATTCGACTTTCTCTCCGTTTATTTCATCGCTTATTTTGCTTCCATGACTACTGGTAAAATAGCTGGACGACGCTTAGTTTGATCAAAGAGGTACTTGGTCAGATTATCACGAACCTTCCCTTTAAGATCTGCCCAGTCAAAGTCATCTCCTTGAAGATAGTCTTCTACCGTCTGATTAATCAATTCTGAACTTTCACGGAGAATATCACGGCTCTTCTTGAGATAAACAAATCCACGCGTGTGAACACGAGCCTTGGCCACAATTTTCTTCTCACGACGGTTAACGGTGATTGCGACGATGAAAATTCCATCTTCTGACAAGACCTTACGGTCACGAAGAACCACATTACCAACATCACCAATGGCATTCCCGTCAATCAAGACATCCCCTGCCGAAACCGCGCCAGCTGGGACAAAATCGCCATTCTCATAAGCCATGCTTGTTCCCTTTTTAGGGATGAAAATGCGTTCTGGCAACATACCTACTGCCATAGCAGCCTTAGCATGAGCATCCAACTCACGGTATTCTCCTTGAATTGGGAAGAGATACTTGGGTTGCAAGAGATTAATCATCAATTGCAAGTCACGCGCATTTCCGTGCCCTGACACACGCAAGCTTTGAGTGATCAGTTTGACAACACCTCCAGCTTGGTAAATCATGTTTTCCACACGCGCCATGACCGCTTCTTTGGCGATAGATGGAGTCGTTACGATATAGACCAAATCACCGTCCTTAATTTCCACATAACGGTGGCGACCAATCGACATCTTGCGAAGACCGTTGATAGGCTCACCCATACGACCTGTCTCAAGGATAATCAACTCATGGTTTTCAAAGCGAGACATATCTTTTGGTTTAATCAAAAGACTCTCGTTAGCTAGAGACAATTTCTTGAGGCGAATAGCAGTACGGACGATATTTTCAATATCAAATCCTGTCAGGACCACACGACGGCCTGTTGCATCCGCAGCGTCAAACACCTGCTGGATACGAGAGAGGTTGCTAGCTACTGCTGCGACGATAATACGTCCATCCCAATCAGAAATGGTTTGAGTGATTTCGTCCCCAACTTCACTTTCACTAGCCACTTGGATATTGCTATCTGCATTGGCTGAATCGCTAAGAAGAGCTAGAACTCCATCACGACCGATTTCTGCCAAACGAGCGAAGTCTGTCGCATAGGATTCGCTAGCTGTCTGGTCAAATTTGAAGTCACCTGTATAAACGATGCTACCTTCAGCTGTCTTCAAGACCACACCCAAACTTTCTGGAATAGAGTGGGTCGTACGGAAGAAGGACACCACAGTTCCTCCAAAATCAATCTCCGTATCCTCATCAATGACATGGAAATCATTAAATTTCTTAACTGTGTCATTTCCTTTGACAAAGAGTTTGGCCAACTCAATGGTCAGCTCAGACCCAAATACAGGTACCTTGACTTCAGCCAAGAGATAAGGCAGAGCACCAATGGCATCCGCATGGCCGTGGGTCAAGAAGACCCCAGCGATACGATCGCTATTTTCAAAAAGGTAGTCCATATTTGGAATAACGACATCCACCCCTAGTTGTTCATTTTCAGGGTATTTCAGACCTGCATCCAAAATGAAAATAGATCCATCGATTTCAGCGATATACATATTTTTCCCGTTTTCACGTACACCACCAAGTGTTGTTAAACTGATATTACTCATTTTTCCTCCGAAAGCTTAATTTATCTTGATTATAGGGTTGCTTGCCCTCTTATTCTAAAAGCACTATTACTTTTATACTCTTCGAAAATCAAATTCAAACCACGTCAGCTTCGCCTTGGATTATATATGTTGACTGACTTCGTCAGTCTTATCTACAACCTCAAAGCAGTGCTTTGAGCAACCTGCAGCTAGCTTCCTAGTTTGCTCTCTGATTTTCATTGAGTATTAGCCGAATCTTTTCCTACCATTATACCATTTTTTTGATGATTTTCAAAATGAAGATTTGTTTTCAAAAAAGAGCTGGTTGCCCAACTCTTTCCTATCTACTATTCTTTTTCCATCAAAAAGTCATAAATTTCTTGCACGGTACCCAGCGCCATCATTTCTTGGTCTTTAACGGTTTGTTTGAGATTTTGGTAAATCTGACTTTCTCCGATTTCCCGCTTTGGTGCCTCTTTATTAACTGTCATGACACCATCTTTGATCGTCACAAAGCCTAGCTCTTCAAATACTTGAATCATTTTGACCAGCAAGATTTGTTGGATATTGAGATAAGTAGCCAAATCCTTCAGCTTGTAGCGAATATCAAACTCTGGAAACTGGTAGATGGTCTTGTACAATTTGGCAAACTGCTCTCTAGTCCCATAGCCTGTCAGATAGTAGGCCTTGTCAATATCATTTTTGAAATAGACAGCAGAAAAATTCTGTTCCTGAAAAATGGTCTTCAGCAGGGTAATATTCTCAGGAATGGTTTTTACAACCACAGCATCACTATTTACTAGATTGGGCAGTTCCCCAGCAAAATCCAAGACTGGAACCCTTTCTGGCAAGACTGCATTCTTCCCACGGATGTTAAAAAGTTGAACACCTTCCACACGTGCATCCACCATCATCAACTGCAGGGCAGTTTGGCCATTCCATTGGTTGACAGACAATTTGACTGCCAGCTCTAGATTCTTGGTTTGAGAAAACTCTGTTGCCCATCTGCCTTGGCCAAAGGCCACCACTTCAAAACTCGCCTCACCTTTGGAAATTTTCAGTTTGAGATGGGCATTGCCTGCCCCCATAGTACGGGCACTTTCGACCTGAAAATCCTTTATATAAAAGACAGGTTTCTGATTGTCCATGCCGAAAGGTGCCAAACGTTCAAAACTTTTGACCGTTTCCAAGCTAAGTGTCTCCAAATCCAGCTCTTCATCTAGATTTAACTTGTTCTTACCACTAGCATCTGCGCCTTTTTCACGAACATAATCTTCCAAGACCTGAGATAAATCTGAGAGCTTCTCCACTTCCAGCGTCATTCCTGCTGCGCCAGCATGACCGCCAAATGCGATAAAGAGGTCTCGACGAGGATCCAAGGCTTCAAAAATATCGACCGCTTCCACACTTCGAGCACTGCCCTTGGCACGACCATCCTCTATATTGAGAACGATGACTGTCTGCCCTAGTTCTTCCAACAAACGACCAGCTACGATTCCTAAAACCCCAGGATTCCAGCCTTCCTTAGCCAAGACTTGGACCTTCTTCTCAGGGTCCACCATGGTCTTAGCTTCTTCATAGATAGACTGGACGATTTCCTTACGCTCTTCATTTTTCTGATGAATCATGAGGGCAATCTCATGGGCTTCCTCATCGTCAAACCCAGTCAGCAAATCAATGGCAGGATTGGGATCATCCAAACGGCCCAAAGCATTCAAACGAGGGGCAATCTGGAAACCAACCGTTTCTTCTGTTACTTCGTTGGCGCCAATCCCAGCCATGTCCAGCATTTCTTGTAAACCAATGCGCTGAGTATGTCCCAACATTTCCAGACCATACTGAACCAAGATACGGTTCTCATCTGTCAAACTGACCATATCTGCAATGGTACCAATAGCGACCAAATCAAGCAATTCCACTTGCACTTCTTCTAACAGGGCACAAGCCAACTTGAAAGCCACTCCACAACCAGCCAAATATTTGAAAGGATAATCCGCATCTGGATGTTCAGGATGGACAATCGCATAGGCATCAGGTAGGGTTTCAGGCATGGAATGATGGTCAGTCACAATGACATCCACTCCCATAGACTGGGCTAGTTCAATAGCCTCGTGACCTGCAACCCCATTATCCACCGTCACAATCAAGGAAATTCCTTCTTGCTCAATAAAGTATTTATAGACACTGGCATTAGGTCCATAGCCATCAGTAAAACGATTTGGCAAATAAACACGGCACTCAGCACCAAGCTGTTCCAAACTTTCCTTAACAATAGAAGCTGAAGTCATGCCATCCGCATCATAGTCTCCATAGACGAGGATATTTTCCCCTTCTTCAATGGCCTGACGAATCCGTTCCACTGCCTTGTCCATATCATGGAGTAGATAAGGGTCATGCAAGTCCTCCAAGGAAGGTTCTAAAAACTTTTTCAGACTTTCTTGGTCCTGAATCCCTCTCTCAAACAATAACCTAGCCACCTCAGGACCCAGTCCAGCCTTCTTGGCTATCTTTGTAAAATCCGCATCTTCAACCTGCGGGGCAAACTGCCATTCATAAGTAGGTGTTATCAAAAAGACATCCACTCTTTCTAAGAATTCTATTGCTTCATTATAACATGATTTAGGCTTTTTCTCTATCCTGATTGCTTTCTACAAAAATTTTACTAATTTTTTTCTGATATGATTTGACAAGAAAAATCTTTTGGTGTAGAATCATGTTATAAAATCTAACACAAAGGAGATTCCTTATGGCTTTAGTAGAATTTGAACACGTCGAAAAATATTACGGAGACTACCACGCACTCCGCGACATCAATCTCCGTTTTGAAAAAGGGCAAGTCGTTGTCCTCCTAGGCCCTTCTGGTTCTGGGAAGTCCACTCTTATCCGCACCATCAATGGTTTGGAGGCTGTAGACAAGGGAAGTCTTCTAGTAAATGGTCACCAAGTTGCTGGTGCCAGCCAGAAAGATTTAGTACCGCTTCGCAAGGAAGTCGGCATGGTTTTCCAACATTTCAACCTCTATCCACACAAAACAGTGTTAGAAAACGTAACACTTTCGCCCATAAAAGTTCTAGGAATTGATAAAAAAGAAGCTGAAAAGACAGCACAAAAATATCTGGAATTTGTAAATATGTGGGACAAGAAAGATTCTTATCCAGCCATGCTGTCTGGTGGACAAAAACAACGGATTGCCATCGCACGTGGACTCGCTATGCATCCGGAGCTCCTCCTCTTTGATGAGCCAACATCTGCCCTAGATCCTGAAACTATCGGCGATGTTCTGGCAGTTATGCAAAAATTAGCCCACGATGGTATGAATATGATTGTCGTTACTCATGAAATGGGCTTTGCCCGTGAAGTTGCGGACCGCATCATCTTTATGGCTGACGGAGAGGTTTTAGTAGATACGACAGATGTTGATGACTTTTTCGACAATCCAAGCGAACCTCGTGCCCAACAATTCCTCAGTAAAATCATCAACCACGAAAGTGACAAAGTCAAATAAGGAGGCGCCTATGAAAAAGAAATTCTTTTTATCCGCATTATTGATTAGCCTTTTCGGCCTTACTGCTGCAAAACCAGTTCAGGCCGACACCAGTGTCGCAGACATTCAAAAGAGAGGCGAGCTGGTTGTCGGTGTGAAACAAGACGTTCCCAATTTTGGCTACAAGGATCCCAAGACAGGGACCTATTCTGGTATCGAAACTGACCTGGCCAAGATGGTAGCTGATGAGCTCAAGGTCAAGGTTCGTTATGTGCCGGTTACAGCACAAACTCGCGGACCCCTCCTAGACAATGAACAGGTCGATATGGATATCGCAACCTTTACCA
>CAURHZ010000031.1:0-9717 GCA_963524345.1 uncultured Streptococcus sp. | reverse complement strand
TTGTAGCCACATGATTATCTACCAGGGAATCGTGGAGCTTGTTTGCTTTTAGGTGATGAAGTAGGTTTCGATTTGTCTCTTTTAACTCCCTTATTCATCTCTTTGACAAGTTTAGCAATCCGTTCTTTTTCAACTTTATCAGCTTGGTATTCATCTTGTTCTTCAGAAGTAGGTTGTGTCAACAAGATGTCAATGTTCATGTCAGGTATGTCAATTTTATCGCCAATACGAAGTTTTTTACCACGACGACTTTCTAACTCCCCATTAAAGTAAACAGAATGTTCAGCGAGAAAGGATTTGATAGCTCCTCCGCTATGTGTAATTCCAAGTTCTTTGAGTAGTGCTTGGAGGGTAATAAATTCTTCAAATAATTTGTATTCCATAATTCACCTCAATCTTTGGTATTATACCATATTTTCCTAAAAATAGTGATAGAAACAGGGAGAAATGTAAGCGATTTTTATTTCAAAACTGTTACAGAGAACAAGAAAATTTCAGGTTTTCGTGATATAATAGAAGTCTGTATATGAGGAGGTAAATCATGGAGTTAGTGCATGGAATTTCAACACATTTTATCCAATCAAAGAAGTTTAAAACGAACAAAATCACCGTGCGTTTTACAGCTCCATTATCTCTTGATACGATTGCAGGTCGCATGTTGAGTGCGAGTATGCTAGAGACTGCTAATCTGATGTATCCCACTTCTCAAGATTTGAGAAGACACTTGGCTAGTCTATATGGTACAGATATGTCAACCAATTGTTTTAGAAGAGGACAAGGCCACATTGTAGAATTGACATTCACATATGTTCGTGATGAGTTTTTAAGTAAGAAAAATGTGCTAACTGCACAGGTTTTGGAACTAGTAAAAGAAACTCTTTTCTCACCCGTGGTAGTTGATAATGGGTTTGATTCGGCCTTATTTGAAATTGAGAAAAAGCAATTGCTAGCAAGTTTAGCATCTGATATGGATGATTCTTTTTATTTTTCACATAAAGAATTAGACAAATTATTTTTTCATGACGAATGTCTCCAATTAGAGTATAGTGATTTACGCAATCGTATTTTAGCTGAAACTCCACAAAGTTCTTATTCTTGTTTCCAAAAATTTTTGGCTAATGATCGAGTAGATTTCTTTTTCCTAGGTGATTTTAATGAGATTGAAATTCAAAATGTATTAGAATCATTTGGTTTTAAAGGTCGAGAAGTGGATGTGAAGATTCAATATTGCCAACCTTATTCCAATATACTACAAGAAGGTATGGTTCGGAAAAATGTGGGACAATCGATTTTGGAATTGGGATATCATTGTTCTGCTGAATATGGTAATGAGAAACATTTACCCATGATTGTAATGAATGGTTTACTGGGGGGATTTGCTCACTCTAAACTCTTTACAAATGTCCGTGAAAATGCTGGATTAGCTTATACCATTTCAAGTCAGCTTGACTTATTTAGTGGATTTTTGAGGATGTATGCTGGTATTGATCGAGAAAATCGGAATCAGGCTCGAAAAATTATGAATAATCAACTGCTTGATATAAAAAAAGGTTATTTTACAGATCTTGAGTTAGAGCAGACCAAGGAAATGATTCGTCGGTCTTTGCTGCTTTCTCAAGATAATCAAGGTTCATTGATTGAACGTGCTTATCAAAATGCTTTACTTGGAAAATCTTCAGCAGACTTTAAAAGTTGGATTGAAAAACTCGAACAAATTGACAAAGATGCTATTTGTAGAGCAGCTAATAATGTGAAACTACAAGCGATTTACTTTATGGAAGGAATAGAATGACAAAGGTTGTTTTTGAAGAAAAATACTATCCAGCTGTAAAAGAAATGGTTTATCGAACTCGTTTGGCAAACGGATTAACAGTAGCTCTTTTACCTAAAAAGGAATTTAAAGAGGTTTACGGGAGTGTAACTGTACAGTTTGGTTCGGTAGATACGCTTGTCACAGAAGTTGACGGAGATGTAAAACAATATCCTGCGGGAATTGCTCATTTTCTTGAACATAAATTATTTGAGAGAGAAGATTCTAGTGATTTGATGTCGGCTTTTACGAGTCTAGGTGCAGACAGCAATGCCTTTACAAGCTTTACAAAAACAAACTATCTTTTTTCATCGACGGATTATCTCTTAGAGAATTTAGATTTACTTGATGAATTGGTAACATCGGCACATTTTACTGAAGATTCCATTTTAAGAGAGCAGGATATTATCCAGCAAGAACGAGAAATGTATCAAGATGATCCAGATTCGTGTTTATTCTTTTCGACTTTAGCGAATTTGTATCCTGGTACACCTTTAGCTACTGATATAGTTGGAAGTGAGGAATCCATTTCCCAAATCAATCTAACTAATTTGCAAGAAAACTTTACAAGGTTTTACAAACCTGTAAATATGTCTCTGTTTTTAGTTGGTAATTTTGATGTGGAGCGAGTACAGGACTATCTTGAAAGAAAAGAACTGAAAGATTCAAATGTTCATGAAGTGGCAAGAGAAAAGTTGCTTTTGCAAGATGTGAAGCAAACAGACAGTATGAGGATGGAAGTATCTTCTCCCAAACTAGCGATTGGAGTTAGAGGTAAACGAGAAGTTGCTGAATCGGATTGCTATCGATATCATATTTTATTAAAATTATTGTTTGCAATGATGTTTGGTTGGACTTCGGATCGTTTTCAAAAATTATATGAATCAGGTAAAATAGATGCTTCCTTATCTCTTGAAATTGAAGTAACAAGTCGTTTTCATTTTGTTATGTTGACAATGGATACGAAAGAGCCAGTTGCTTTATCTCATCAGTTTAGGAAGGCCATTCGTAATTTTACAAAGGATTTGGATATTACAGAGGATCATTTAGATATTATCAAAAGAGAGATGTTTGGGGAATTTTTCAGTAGCATGAACTCTCTTGAATTTATTGCAACGCAATATGATGCTTTTGAACATGGTGAGACAATTTTTGATTTACCAAAGATTTTACAGGAAATTACTTTAGAGGATGTCCTTGATGCTGGACATCACTTAATAGATGAAGGGGATATAGTTGATTTTACAATATTCCCATCGTAGTAACCTATCATAATAGACACTAGAAAGAAGGGATGACAAGTATGAGAAAAAAAACAATTGGTGAGGTTTTACGTTTAGCTAGAACCAACCAAGGGTTGACTTTAGAAGAATTACATAAAAAAACAGAAATTCAGTTGGAGATGTTGGAGGCAATGGAAGCTGATGATTTTGATCAACTTCCTAGTCCATTTTATACTCGTTCTTTTTTGCGAAAGTATGCGTGGGCTGTTGAGTTAGATGAGCGAATTGTCTTGGATGCTTATGATTCTGGGAGCATGATTACTTATGAGGAAGTAGATGTTGATGAAGACGAGTTGACAGGTAGGAGACGTTCAAGTAAGAAAAAAACATCCTTTTTACCTTTATTTTATTTTATCCTTTTTGCCTTATCGATTTTAATTTTTGTGACCTATTATGTTTGGAATTATATCCAGACTCAACCGGAGCGTTCATCTGCGTCTAGTTATAGTGTAGTCCAAGCAACAAGCTCGACTAGTTCTGCAACTCCATCTTCAACTAGTAGTAGTTCTTCTAATACTGAACCAGCTATAACGGTATCGGGTGAAGGAAATCGAGTAGAAGTTGCTTATAAAACGAGTAAAGACACTGCAAAATTGCAATTATCAGTGTCAGATGCTAGAAGTTGGGTTAGTGTTTCAGAAAGTGATCTTGAGGGTGGTGTGACTTTATCACCGGATAATAAAAGTGCGGAAACAAGCGTTTCAACTAAAAATCCTGTGACCATTACTTTAGGTGTTGTCAAAGGTGTTGCCTTAACAGTAGACAATCAGACTGTTGATTTATCGAAATTAACAGCTCAGACTGGACAAATCACTGTAACCTTTACTAAAAATTAAGGAAAAACGAATGAAAAAAGAACAAATTCCAAATCTTTTAACGATAGGTCGAATTCTCTTTATACCTATTTTTATCTTTATTTTAACAGTAGGAAATTCGATAGAGAGTCATATGGTAGCAGCTATTATCTTTGCTATTGCCAGTATTACAGACTATTTAGATGGATATTTAGCTCGTAAATGGAATGTGGTTAGTAATTTTGGTAAATTTGCAGATCCTATGGCGGATAAGCTACTAGTTATGTCGGCTTTTATTATGCTGATTGAGTTAGGAATGGCTCCGGCTTGGATTGTTGCAGTGATTATCTGTCGTGAGTTGGCTGTGACAGGTTTGAGGCTTTTACTGGTTGAAACTGGTGGAACGGTTTTAGCAGCAGCCATGTCTGGAAAAATTAAAACTTTCAGTCAGATGTTTGCGATTATTTTCTTGCTATTACATTGGACTTTGCTTGGTCAAGTTCTACTTTATGTAGCCTTGTTTTTCACTATCTACTCTGGATATGATTATTTCAAGGGTAGTGCCTATGTATTTAAAGGGACATTTGGTTCGAAATGAAATCAATAATTGATGTAAAAAATCTTTCCTTTCGCTATAAGGAAAGTCAGGAATACTATGATGTGAAGGATATTACGTTTCACGTGAAACGTGGAGAATGGCTTTCGATTGTAGGGCATAATGGTAGTGGTAAATCAACGACCGTACGATTAATTGATGGCTTACTGGAGGCAGAATCTGGAGAGATTGTAATCGATGGCCAACTGCTGACTGAGGAGAATGTTTGGAGTATACGGCGTCAAATCGGTATGGTTTTTCAAAATCCAGACAATCAATTTGTTGGAGCGACTGTTGAAGATGATGTTGCCTTTGGTTTGGAAAATCAGGGCCTTTCTCGTCAAGAAATGAAAAAGAGAGTGGAAGAAGCTCTGGATTTAGTTGGCATGTTGGACTTTAAAAAGAGAGAGCCGGCGCGTCTATCGGGTGGCCAAAAGCAACGTGTGGCCATTGCAGGTGTTGTAGCCCTAAGACCAGCTATTTTAATCCTAGATGAAGCAACGAGTATGTTGGATCCTGAGGGTCGTAGAGAACTTATTGAGACAGTAAAAGGAATTCGAAAAGACTATGATATGACGGTCATTTCCATTACACATGATTTGGAAGAAGTTGCTATGAGTGATCGCGTATTGGTCATGAAAAAAGGGGAAATTGAATCAACTAGTAGCCCTAGAGAACTTTTCTCTCGAAATGATTTAGATCAAATTGGATTAGACGATCCTTTTGCCAATCAATTAAAAAATTCTTTGAGCCAGAATGGCTATGATTTGCCTGAAAATTATTTGACAGAAAGTGAGCTAGAGGATAAGCTATGGGAATTGCTCTAGAAAATGTGAGTTTTACATATCAAGAAGGGACTCCCTTAGCTTCAACAGCTTTGTCGGATGTTTCTTTGACGATTGAAGATGGTTCTTATACGGCTTTAATTGGCCACACAGGTAGCGGTAAATCAACTATTTTACAACTTTTAAATGGTTTATTGGTGCCAAGTCAAGGAAGTGTACGAGTTTTTGATACCTTAATCACCTCGACTTCTAAAAACAAAGATATTCGTCAAATTAGAAAACAGGTTGGCTTGGTATTTCAGTTTGCTGAAAATCAGATCTTTGAAGAAACAGTTTTGAAGGATGTTGCTTTTGGACCGCAAAATTTTGGAGTTTCTGAAGAAGATGCGGAGCAGATTGCGCGTGAGAAACTGGCTCTGGTTGGAATTGATGAATCACTTTTTGATCGCAGTCCGTTTGAGTTATCAGGTGGACAAATGAGACGTGTCGCCATTGCAGGCATACTTGCCATGGAACCAGCCATATTAGTCTTAGATGAGCCCACAGCAGGCCTAGATCCCCTGGGAAGAAAAGAGCTGATGAATTTGTTCAAAAAGCTCCATCAGTCAGGGATGACCATCGTCTTAGTAACACATTTGATGGATGATGTTGCTGAATATGCGAACCAGGCATATGTGATGGAAAAAGGACGTTTAGTTAAGTTTGGTAAACCGAGTGATGTCTTTCAAGATGTTGTTTTTATGGAAGAAGTTCAGTTGGGAGTACCTAAAATTACAGCTTTTTGTAAACGATTGGCTGATAGAGGCGTGTCATTTAAACGATTACCGATTAAGATAGAGGAGTTCAAGGAGTCGCTAAATGGATAGTATGATTTTGGGGCGTTATATCCCAGGGGATTCGATAGTTCACCGATTGGATCCACGCAGCAAATTACTGGCTATGATGCTACTGATTTTGATCGTTTTTTGGGCTAATAATCCCTTGACGAATCTAATTCTTTTTATAGTGACAGGGATATTTATTGCCTTGTCAGGAGTATCTCTTTCATTCTTTATTCAGGGCTTGAAATCTATGTTTTTCTTGATTGCCTTCACAACTATTTTTCAATTGTTTTTCATTTCTAATGGGAATGTTTTGTTTGAGTTTTCGTTTGTGAGAATTACGGATTATGCTTTGCAACAAGCTGGGATTATCTTTTGTCGCTTTGTATTGATTATTTTCTTTTCAACTTTGTTAACCTTAACGACCATGTCCTTAAGTTTGGCATCAGCTGTCGAAGCTTTGTTAGCGCCTTTAAAGCGTGTGAAAGTTCCAGTTCATGAAATTGGCTTAATGCTATCTATGAGTTTGCGTTTTGTGCCAACCTTGATGGATGATACGACGCGGATTATGAATGCGCAGAAAGCACGTGGAGTGGATTTTGGTGAAGGAAGCATCGTTCAAAAAGTAAAGGCGATGATTCCCATTTTGATTCCTCTTTTTGCGACAAGTTTAAAACGTGCAGATTCCTTGGCTATCGCCATGGAAGCGCGTGGTTATCAGGGGGGAAAAGGCAGAAGTCAATACCGACAACTGAAATGGACGAGAAAGGATACGCTGACCATTCTTGTTATTATCGTACTTGGTTGTTGCTTATTTTTCTTAAAATCTTAGTAGCTTTCAGGAATTGATAAAAAGTTACTGTAACAGTTTTTGATATAAAGGTAGGGATATGAACCATTTTAAAAAATCAAAATATGTCATTATTGTTTTTGTCACTGTTTTGCTTGTGTCAGCTCTCTTAGCGACGACTTATTCAAGTACAATTGTGACAAGATTAGGAGATGGAATCTCATTGGTTGATAGGGTTGTACAAAAACCTTTTCAGTGGTTTGATTCTGTCAAATCAGATTTGGCTCATTTGACACGAACTTATAATGAAAATGAAAGTTTGAAGAAACAGATTTACCAATTAGAAGTTAAATCAAATGAGGCGGAAAGTTTAAAGACGGAAAATGAACAACTGCGTCAATTGCTTGATATGAAGTCCAAGTTGCAAGCCACAAAGACTTTAGCAGCAGATGTTATTATGCGTTCTCCGGTATCTTGGAAGCAGGAATTGACCCTGGATGCAGGTAAATCAAAAGGGGCTTCTGAGAACATGTTAGCCATTGCAAATGGTGGCTTGATTGGGAGTGTCTCAAAAGTGGAGGAGAACTCTACTATGGTCAACCTTCTGACAAATACGGAAAATGCTGATAAGATTTCTGTTAAAATTCAACATGGTTCTACTACAATTTATGGTATTATTGTTGGCTATGACAAAGAAAATGAAGTTCTTAAAATTAGCCAATTAAATAGTAATAGCGATATTAGTGCGGGAGATAAGGTAACCACTGGTGGATTAGGAAACTTTAACGTTGCGGATATTCCTGTTGGTGAAGTGGTTGCCACAACGCATAGTACGGACTACTTGACACGAGAAGTAACTGTTAAATTAAGTGCAGATACTCATAATGTGAGTGTGATAGAATTAGTGGGGAATTCATAATGAGACAGTTGAAGCGGGTTGGAGTATTTTTATTGCTTCCTTTCTTTGTTCTAATTGATGCCCATATTAGTCAGCTTCTGGGCTCATTTTTTCCCCACGTGCAGTTGGCTAGTCATTTTCTATTTTTGTTTCTCTTATTTGAGACGATTGAGGTATCAGAGTATCTCTATTTAGCATATTGTTTTGTAGTGGGTTTGGTTTATGACATTTACTTTTTCCACTTGATAGGGATTGCGACTTTGTTGTTCGTCTTGTTGGGAGTATTTCTCCATAAATTTAATAGTGTTATTTTATTGAATCGTTGGACGAGAATGTTGGCAATTATTGTCATGACTTTTCTATTTGAGATGGGAGCTTATATACTTGCATTAGTGGTAGGTTTAACTGTGGATAGTATGTCTTTGTTTATAGTCTATAGTTTAGTGCCATCAATGATTTTGAACCTTATATGTATGATTATTTTTCAGTTTATTTTTGAAAAGTTTTACCTATAAGAAAGAAATAAAAATGTAACAAAGGCGTAATATTCATTAGGCCTTTTTTTGGTATACTAGTAGTGTCTTTAAAAGAAGGAGTATCTACGAAATATGAAGAAAAAAATCTTAGCGTCACTTTTACTAAGTACAGTAATGGTTTCTCAAGTAGCTGTTTTAACAACTGCGCATGCAGAAACTACTGATGACAAAATTGCTGCTCAAGATAATAAAATTAGTAACTTAACAGCACAACAACAAGAAGCCCAAAAACAAGTTGATCAAATTCAGGAGCAAGTATCTGCTATTCAAACAGAGCAATCAAACTTGCAATCTGAAAATGATAGACTACAAGCAGAATCTAAAAAGCTTGAGGGTGAAATTACAGAACTTTCTAAGAATATTGTATCTCGCAATGATTCATTGCAAAAACAAGCTCGTAGTGCTCAAACAAATGGAGCTGCAACAAATTACATCAATACAATTGTAAACTCAAAATCAATTACAGAAGCTATTTCACGTGTTGCTGCAATGAGTGAAATCGTATCTGCAAACAACAAAATGTTGGAACAACAAAAAGCAGATAAAAAAGCTATTTCTGAAAAACAAGTAGCAAACAATGATGCGATTAATACAGTTATTGCAAATCAGCAAAAACTAGCTGATGATGCTCAATCATTAACTACAAAACAAGCTGAGTTGAAAGCTGCAGAATTGAATCTTGCTGCTGAAAAGGCTACTGCAGAGGATGAAAAAGCAAGTTTACTTGAGAAAAAAGCTGCAGCGGAAGCAGAAGCTAAAGCAGCTGCAGAAGCAGAAGCAGCCTACAAAGCTAAACAAGCAAGTCAACAACAAACAGTAGTTGCTTCTGGGAATACAACTTTTACAGCAGAAGTTCAAGCAGTATCTAGTTCATCTGAATCATCTTCAAGCTACACTCCTGCATCAGTAAAACATCGTCCAACATACAGTACAAACGCTTCAAGTTATCCAACTGGTGAGTGTACATGGGGAGCTAAAACATTAGCACCTTGGGCTGGAGATTACTGGGGTAATGGAGCACAGTGGGCTACAAGTGCAGCTGCTGCAGGATTCCGCACAGGATCTACACCTCAAGTTGGTGCCATTGCATGTTGGAATGATGGTGGATATGGACACGTAGCCGTGGTTACAGCTGTTTCATCATCAACAAGTATCCAAGTATCTGAATCAAACTATGGTGGAAACCGTACAATCGGAAATAAACGTGGTTGGTTCAATCCTACTACAACTTCAGAAGGTTTTGTAACATATATCTATCCAAACTAATGAATAAAACGAAGAGGCTCGATTTGAGTCTCTTTTATAATTTATATACTTTAAAAATCTACTAAAATAGCTTGAAAATATTGAAAAAGTATGGTAAAATGAAAATTGTCGTGTGAACGATAATACTCATTCTTGATGA
>CAURHZ010000030.1:0-9843 GCA_963524345.1 uncultured Streptococcus sp. | reverse complement strand
GACAAAAATCAACAGAAAACTATTGACAACGATTTCATATAGTGTTATACTTATAGCATAAAGTTAATGGAAAGAAGGGAAAACCTTATGGGATTAGATCATTTCTTTGACAAAAACCTTGTGTTTTGCTTAGAAGCGGATAATCAAGAACATCTCTTTGATCAGGTTGCAACTTTATTGGAAGAACGAGAAATCGTAACTCCAACTTATCGTGAAGCCTTGATCACGCGTGAAAAGTCATTTCCAACTGGCTTAGATATGGAATTTTTGGGTAAGGATTTGCCGAATGTGGCTATTCCTCATACAGATATTGTTCATAATCTAGCTGAAAAAGTTGTGGTCGTTCGATTAGAAAAACCAGTGACTTTCCACAACATGATTGCACCAGATAAGGAAGTAGAAGTATCCTTACTCTTCTTTATCATTAATAACTCAAGTTCAAGTCAAACAAACATTCTTGCTCAGTTGATGGACTTCTTTACTGGAAATGGTCATCTTGAAGACCTATCAAAAATTTCTGAACCAGAAGCTCTCTATGCTTATATCGCTGAAGCAATCGTTTAATCTTGTCTATTAAAAATATTAAATCGGAGGAAATCCATATGATTAAAATTCTTGCTGCCTGCGGTGCAGGTGTTAACTCAAGCCACCAAATTAAAAGTGCTCTTGAAGAAGAACTTTCAAACCGTGGTTACGATGTTCACTGTGATGCAGTTATGGTAAAAGACGTTAACGAAGACCTTATCAAAGGTTATGACATCTTCACACCAATTGCTGCAACAGATCTTGGTTTTGACCCAGGTATTCCAGTTATCGAAGCTGGACCAATTTTATTCCGTATCCCAGCTATGAGCGCTCCAGTATTTGACAATATTGAAGCAGCTATCAAAGAACACGGATTAAGCTAATTTTAATTTGTTAACATTCATATAACATAAAAAAGGGAGGAACTGTTATGGATGCAATCTTTGGTCTAATCAAAGAATTTTTCACACCTATCTTAGATATGGGTGGACCTGTCATCATGTTAATCATTTTGACAGTATTGGCTTTACTTTTTGGAGTGAAATTCTCCAAAGCGCTTGAAGGTGGTATCAAACTTGCCATCGCTCTTACTGGTATCGGAGCTATCATCGGTATGCTAAATGGTGCTTTCTCAGCATCACTTGCAAAATTCGTTGAAAATACTGGTATCCAATTGAGTATCACTGACGTTGGTTGGGCACCACTTGCAACAATCACTTGGGGATCTGCTTGGACACTTTACTTCTTGCTTATCATGTTGATTGTCAACGTAGTAATGCTTGCTATGAAGAAAACTGATACACTTGATGTCGATATCTTCGATATCTGGCACTTGTCTATCACAGGTCTTTTGATTAAATGGTATGCAGACAACAACGGTGTGAGCCAAGGGGTTTCACTCTTGATTGCTACAGCAGCTATCGTACTTGTTGGTGTGTTGAAAATTATCAACTCTGACTTGATGAAACCTACATTTGATGACCTTCTTAACGCACCAAGTTCATCACCAATGACATCAACTCACATGAACTACATGATGAACCCAGTTATCATGGTTTTGGATAAGATTTTTGAAAAATTCTTCCCAGGTCTTGATAAATATGACTTTGATGCTGCTAAATTGAACAAAAAAATCGGTTTCTGGGGATCTAAATTCTTTATCGGTTTCATTCTTGGTATTGTTATCGGTATTATGGGAACTCCACATCCAATTGAAGGGGTTGCAGATGCAGATAAATGGCGTCTTGTTATCAGAGGATGGTTGTCTCTTGGTTTGACTGCCGGTGTATCTTTGGAACTCTTCTCACTTATCGGTTCATGGTTCATCGCAGCCGTAGAACCACTATCACAAGGTATTACAAACGTTGCTACTAAACGTCTTCAAGGACGTAAATTCAACATCGGTCTTGACTGGCCATTCATCGCTGGTCGTGCTGAAATCTGGGCTTGTGCCAACGTACTTGCACCAATTATGTTGGTTGAAGCAGTGCTTCTTTCAAAAGTCGGAAATGGTATCTTGCCACTTGCAGGTATCATCGCTATGGGTGTTACTCCAGCTCTCTTGGTTGTAACACGTGGTAAATTGCTCCGTATGATTATCTTCGGAACACTCTTGTTGCCACTCTTCCTTCTTTCAGGTACACTTATCGCACCATTTGCAACAGAACTTGCTAAAGGTGTAGGTGCCTTCCCAGCAGGTGTGAGCGAAACTCAATTGATTACTCACTCAACTCTTGAAGGACCAATCGAAAAACTTCTTGGTTGGACAATTGGTAACACTACAACTGGTGATATCAAAGCAATCCTTGGTGCTGTAGTCTTCCTTGTATTCTATATCGGTATCTTTGCTTGGTACAGAAAACAAATGATCAAACGTAACGAAGAGTACGCAGCAAAAGCAAAATAATGCGCTCCTATAAAATGTAAATTGTAAAAGCTAGGTTGTCAATTTCCTAATTGGGAGTGACAGCCTAGCTTTTTCTTAAGTATAAAATCTCGGAGGTAAATAACAGTGATTGAATTAAAATCAGAACAATTAAGAGTTCAATTTAACAGTTTTGGTGGGACTCTTTCTTCTATAAAAGATGCTGAGGGACTTGAGTATTTGTGGCAAGGAGATGCTACTTATTGGAGTGGACAAGCTCCTGTTCTCTTTCCAATTTGTGGTTCATTAAGAGAGGATACAGCCGTCTATATAGATGAGAAGGGGCAGGAAAGCAAAGGAAAGATTCCTCGTCATGGTCTGGTCCGCAAGAAAGAATTTGAATTAGTTGAACAGACAGATAATAGTGTAACTTTTACAATTGAAGACGATGAGAATAGCTATCAGAACTACCCTTATCATTTTCGCCTAGAAATCACTTATAGCCTTACTGGTAAAACAGTACGGACTCAATACAAGATTTTCAATAAAGAAACTAGCAAGGTCATGCCTTACTTTATCGGTGGACATCCAGGATTTAATTGTCCCTTACTGGATGATGAAGTCTATGAAGATTACTATTTAGAGTTTGAGAAAGAAGAGACTTGCTCTGTTCCACGTCCTTTCCCAGAAACGGGGATGCTTGATTTTCAAGATAGAAGTCCATGGCTAGAGGATCAAAAGGAATTAGATCTTAATTATGATCTTTTCAGCACAGATGCAGTCACCTTAGATGAATTGCTATCTAGAACAATTTCCCTTCGTTCTCGTAAACATGATAAGGGATTGAAAGTGCACTTTGCAGAGTTTCCAAATCTTATCATCTGGTCAACTTTGAATAAGGGTTCTTTCATTGCTTTTGAACCATGGTCTGGCTTGTCAACATCCCTTGAAGAAGGAGATCATCTAGAAGATAAGAAGAATGTTCGTCTCTTAGAACCTGGTCAAGTAGATCAAATTGGTTTTGATATCGAAATTTTTTAGTTAAAAAAACACAAAAACAAACACTAACTGTTGACTTTTTCCGGAAATAGGAGTATATTATGTTTGTAAGCAACAAATGATGTTTGTCACAAACAAACAATCACTTGTTATATTCTCTTTCGTAGAGAAAGATTATTTCTAGGAAACTGATTTCCTAAACTTGAATAAGGTGTCATTCATCTCATTCAATCCAATTTGTCAATAAACTGCTAGAAAACTTTTTGTAGGTAAACTGCTAACCATAAAAGTTTTTACTAGCCTAGAAAAATAAAAGGAGTATACAATATGTCTATTGTTATCGGTGCAGATGCTGCAGGTTTGAGATTGAAAGAAGTTGTGAAAGACTTCTTGGAAAAAGAAAACTTCCACGTTGTGGATGTTACAGCTGAAGGTCAAGACTTTGTTGATGTGACTCTTGCTGTTGCTGCAGAAGTAAACAAAGAAGAACAAAACCTTGGTATCGTGATTGATGCTTATGGAGCTGGTCCATTTATGGTCGCAACTAAGATCAAAGGAATGGTTGCTGCAGAAGTATCTGACGAACGTTCAGCTTATATGACTCGTGGTCACAACAACTCACGTATGATCACTATGGGTGCACAACTTGTTGGTGATGAATTGGCTAAAAACATCGCTAAAGGATTTGTTAACGGTAAATACGATGGTGGACGTCACCAAATCAGGGTCGATATGTTGAACAAAATGTGCTAATTAGATTACAGTAAGAAAGGTAAGTTAAAAATGAGAATTGCAATTGGATGTGACCACATCGTAACAGATGAAAAAATGGCGGTTTCAGAATTTTTGAAATCAAAAGGATATGAAGTTATTGACTTTGGTACATATGACCATACACGTACTCACTACCCAATCTTTGGTAAAAAAGTAGGGGAAGCTGTAACTAGCGGTCAAGCTGATCTTGGAGTATGTATCTGTGGTACTGGTGTTGGTATCAACAACGCTGTAAATAAAGTTCCAGGTGTCCGTTCTGCCTTGGTTCGTGATATGACAACAGCGCTTTATGCTAAAGAACAATTGAACGCCAACGTTATCGGTTTTGGTGGTAAGATTACTGGAGAATTGCTCATGTGTGACATCATTGAAGCTTTCATCCATGCTGAATACAAACCATCTGAAGAAAACAAAAAATTGATTGCGAAAATTGAACACGTTGAAAGTCACAATGCTCAACAAACAGACGCAAACTTCTTCACTGAATTCCTTGAAAAATGGGATCGCGGAGAATACCACGACTAAGAGGTGACCTATGATTTTAACAGTCACAATGAACCCATCCATTGATATTTCCTATCCCTTGGATGAGTTAAAGATTGATACTGTCAATCGTGTGGTGGATGTAACCAAAACTGCTGGTGGTAAAGGACTCAATGTTACCCGAGTACTTTCAGAATTTGGGGATTCTGTTCTTGCTACTGGTTTAGTGGGTGGCAAACTTGGTGAGTTTTTGGTTGAAAATATCGATGATCAAGTAAAGAAAGATTTCTTCTCAATTCAGGGAGAAACTCGTAACTGTATCGCTATTCTTCATGGAGATAACCAAACAGAAGTTCTTGAAAAAGGTCCTGAAGTATTGGAACAGGAAGGTCAAGACTTTTTGGAACATTTCAAAAAACTCTTGGAGTCAGTTGAAGTAGTAGCTATCTCAGGTAGTCTGCCAGCTGGTCTTCCAGTTGATTACTATGCGAGCTTGGTAGAACTTGCTAATCAAGCTGGCAAGCCTGTTGTCTTGGACTGCTCTGGTGCAGCACTTCAGGCGGTTCTTGAATCACCACATAAACCAACAGTCATCAAACCAAATAATGAGGAATTATCTCAGCTTCTTGGAAGAGAAGTTTCTGAGGATTTGGATGAATTAAAAGAAGTCCTTCAAGAACCTTTGTTTGCAGGTATTGAATGGATTATCGTTTCACTTGGTTCCAACGGTGCCTTTGCCAAACATGGTGACACTTTCTACAAGGTAGATATTCCTAGAATTCAGGTAGTCAACCCTGTCGGATCTGGAGATTCTACTGTAGCAGGAATTTCTTCAGGACTTCTTCATAAAGAATCGGATGCAGAATTACTCATCAAGGCAAATGTCCTTGGTATGCTCAATGCTCAAGAAAAAATGACTGGTCATGTCAACATGGCCAACTATCAAGCTCTATATGAACAATTAATAGTAAAAGAGGTATAAAATGGCTTTAACAGAACAAAAACGTGCACGCTTAGAAAAACTTTCTGATGAAAATGGAATCATCTCAGCTCTTGCATTTGACCAACGTGGTGCTTTGAAACGCCTCATGGCTCAACACCAAACAGAAGAACCAACTGTAGCTCAAATGGAAGAACTTAAAGTTTTGGTAGCAGATGAATTGACTAAATACGCTTCATCAATGCTTCTTGACCCAGAGTATGGACTTCCAGCAACTAAAGCTCTTGATGAAAAAGCTGGTCTTCTTCTTGCTTATGAAAAAACAGGTTATGACACAACAAGTACAAAACGTTTGCCAGACTGCTTGGATGTTTGGTCTGCAAAACGTATTAAAGAAGAAGGTGCAGATGCAGTTAAATTCTTGCTTTACTATGATGTAGATAGTTCAGACGAACTCAACCAAGAAAAACAAGCTTACATCGAACGTATCGGTTCTGAATGTGTGGCTGAAGATATCCCATTCTTCCTTGAAATCCTTGCTTACGATGAAAAAATTGCTGACGCTAGTTCTGTAGAATACGCTAAAGTAAAACCACACAAAGTTATCGGTGCTATGAAAGTCTTCTCAGACCCGCGCTTTAACATTGATGTCTTGAAAGTTGAAGTTCCTGTTAACATTAAATATGTTGAAGGCTTTGCTGAAGGTGAAGTGGTTTACACACGTGAAGAAGCAGCAGCCTTCTTCAAAGCACAAGATGAAGCAACTAACTTGCCATACATCTACTTGAGTGCAGGTGTATCAGCTAAACTTTTCCAAGATACTCTTGTATTTGCTCATGAATCAGGTGCAAACTTTAACGGAGTTCTTTGTGGCCGTGCTACATGGGCTGGATCAGTTGAAGCTTACATCAAAGATGGTGAAGCAGCAGCTCGCGAATGGCTTCGTACAACTGGTTTTGAAAACATTGACGAACTCAATAAAGTTCTTCAAACAACAGCGACTTCATGGAAAGAACGCGTGTAAGCAAGTCCTCCTAGGTTAGGAACATGAATCTAAAAAAATTTTAAAAAAAGTTTTATGTAAAGGTTTACAAAACAACTTACTTGTGCTATACTTAAATCACAAGTTAATACAAGGTGAGTGTTACTAAGTAATATTAGGCATGATCACAGGTGAATTAGAAATCGGCTGATTTTCTAGTTCATTTGTGGTCATTTTTTGTACTAATATACCTTTAAGATATAAAAGGAGGTTGACATGTATCGAATTCTAAATCCAATGAATCACAATGTCTCGCTTGTCAGAAATGATAAAGGAGAAGAAGTGATTGTGATTGGTAAGGGGATTGCATTTGGAAAGAAGAAGGGGGATTTGATTGCTGAACAGCAGGTTGAGAAAATCTTTCGGATGAAGACCGAAGAGTCCAGAGAAAACTTTATGGCTCTCCTCAAAGATGTTCCGCTTGATTTTATCACAGTGACCTATGAAATCATTGATAAGCTATCAAAGAAATATCATTATCCGATTCAAGAGTATCTCTACGTAACCTTGACAGATCATATTTACTGTTCTTACCAAGCTCTAGCACAAGGAAGGTACAAGGATAGTAATCTGCCAGATATTTCCGCTAAGTATCCTGTCGCTTTTCAAATCGCAAATGAAGCATTTGAAATTTACCGTCAGAAGCTAGCAGATCATTTTCCTGAGGACGAAATTATTCGGATTGCTTATCATTTCATTAATGCCGAAGGTGAAAATGAAGTGGAACTTGTGGAGTCGATTGATAAGAGGAAAGAAATTCTCAGGAATGTTGAGGAAGTGCTAAAAGGTTATGCAATTCAACGAACCAAAGAGAATAATCATTTCTATGATCGCTTTATGATTCATTTGAATTATTTCTTGGATTATTTAGACAGATCTAGAGATAATAACCAATCACTTCTGGATATGGAAAATCATATCAAACAATCCTATCCAAAAGCGTTCGAGATTGGCTCCAAGATCTATGATGTGATTACGCAACATACGGGTCTTGATTTGTATAAAAGTGAACGTGTTTATCTGGTTCTACATATCCAACGTTTATTGTCATAAAAATTTATTTAAAACTATATAAGGAGAATTCTATCATGAATAGAGAAGAAGTAACATTGTTAGGTTTTGAAATCGTAGCTTATGCTGGCGATGCTCGTTCAAAACTATTGGAAGCCTTGAAAGCTGCTGAAACTGGTGATTTTGAAAAAGCGGACGCTCTGGTAGAGGAAGCTGGTAGCTGTATTGCAGAGGCTCACCACGCGCAAACAAGTCTATTGACTAAGGAAGCTTCTGGTGAGGACTTAGCGTATAGTGTGACCATGATGCACGGTCAAGATCACTTGATGACAACTATTTTGTTAAAAGATTTGATGCACCATTTAATTGAACTGTACAAGAGAGGAGTTAAATAATGAATAAATTAATTGCATTTATTGAGAAAGGAAAACCTTTCTTTGAGAAATTATCTCGTAATATCTATCTTCGTGCTATTCGTGATGGTTTCATTGCAGGTATGCCTGTTATTCTCTTCTCAAGTATTTTTATCTTGATTGCCTTTGTACCAAACTCATGGGGCTTTAAATGGTCTGATGAAGTTGTAGCCTTTCTGATGAAACCTTACAGCTATTCAATGGGGATTCTAGCTCTCTTGGTAGCTGGTACAACAGCTAAGTCATTGACCGACTCAGTAAACCGTAGCATGGAGAAAACCAATCAAATCAACTATATGTCAACACTGTTAGCAGCAATTGTTGGTTTGTTGATGTTGGCAGCTGATCCTATCGAAAATGGTCTAGCTACTGGATTCTTGGGGACAAAAGGTTTGCTTTCAGCATTCCTTGCAGCCTTTGTTACTGTAGCCATCTATAAGGTTTGTGTTAAGAACAACGTCACTATTCGTATGCCTGACGAAGTTCCACCTAATATCTCACAAGTCTTTAAAGATGTGATTCCATTCACTCTCTCAGTTGTTTCACTTTATGCTCTTGACTTACTAGTTCGTCATTTTGTTGGTGCAAGCGTAGCTGAATCAATCGGTAAATTCTTTGCACCATTATTCTCTGCAGCTGATGGCTATCTTGGTATTACCATTATCTTTGGTGCTTTTGCCTTCTTCTGGTTTGTTGGGATTCATGGTCCATCTATCGTTGAACCAGCAATCGCAGCTATTACCTATGCAAATGCCGAAGTCAACTTGAACCTTCTCCAACAAGGTATGCACGCTGACAAGATTCTTACTTCTGGTACACAAATGTTTATCGTTACCATGGGTGGTACTGGTGCGACACTGGTTGTTCCATTCATGTTCATGTGGTTAACAAAATCAAAACGTAACCGTGCAATCGGACGTGCTTCAGTAGTTCCAACATTCTTTGGTGTAAATGAACCAATCTTGTTTGGTGCACCACTTGTATTGAACCCAATCTTCTTCATTCCATTTATCTTTGCTCCAATTGCAAACGTATGGATCTTTAAATTCTTTATTGAAACTCTTGGAATGAACTCATTTACTGCTAATCTACCATGGACAACTCCAGCTCCACTGGGTCTAGTTCTTGGTACGAACTTCCAAGTTCTATCATTCATTCTTGCTGCTCTTCTAATTGTGGTTGACGTAGTCATTTACTACCCATTCCTTAAAGTATATGATGAACAAATTCTTGAAGAAGAGCGTTCAGGTAAATCTAATGATGAATTGAAAGACAAAGTTGCTGCAAACTTCAACACTGCAAAAGCGGATGCTATTCTTGAAAAAGCGGGTGTCGATGCAGCACAAAATACCATCACTGAAGAAACAAATGTCCTCGTTCTCTGTGCAGGTGGAGGGACAAGTGGTCTCCTTGCGAATGCTTTGAATAAGGCAGCAGCAGAATACAATGTCCCTGTGAAAGCAGCAGCAGGTGGCTATGGTGCTCACCGTGAAATGTTACCAGAGTTTGATCTAGTTATCCTTGCCCCTCAAGTTGCTTCAAACTTTGAAGACATGAAAGCAGAAACAGATAAGCTCGGTATTAAACTTGCGAAAACAGAAGGCGCTCAATACATCAAATTAACTCGTGATGGAAAAGGTGCTCTTGCATTCGTACAAGCTCAATTCGATTAACGATAGGGACTCTGAAATAGTCTCCTCTCGTTACGGAAATCGCTATGGCGAATTTCCTAATCGCCTTGTTAATTCGTCGGTAAAAAGATATCGTTTTTACCTCCTCATGTCACAATTCG
>CAURHZ010000029.1:0-10010 GCA_963524345.1 uncultured Streptococcus sp. | reverse complement strand
TTAGCCTATTTTGAGAATAGTAACGCTGAAGATATAAAAAAGACAAACATTAAAACGATGTTTGTCTTCAATCTGAAACAACGGATTTGCCGTTGTTTTTTTGGAGATAAGGGACTATTGTCCCAGACTCTTTTTTAATTATATTTTTATAAAGAAATTATTTTTTCTCCTTTGTTAACCAGTAGGTAATTCCAGCTGATGTAATTCCAGAAACAACAACAGCAACAATTATCCATAATCTGTTGTTTTCTACAGAAATAGGCGTAGCATAAGTTTCTTTTTTGGTTTCTATAGGATTTGATAAGAAACTCATAACATTTTGGTTAGTGGTTCCTCCATCACGGATATTTTTCATAACAGTTTTGAAGGAATCTGCATAATTTCTATTTCCTTGAATAACATTTGCTTCAGTAGTAATCAATTCGTTTGTTGTTGAAATAGTGCGGTCAATATTATCTTTAATCGTTTTAACTTGGCTATTAAATTGAGTGAATTGATCTTTCATTGTTCCAACAGCTTCATGATTCTTGTTAGTTATTTTTGAACTATCAGAAGTGGTAGTAACTAGTGATTGAATAGATTGATACAGTTGCTCAGGTGTCTCAATTTTAACTTTTAATTGATTGTTGTTTGATTCAGAAGTTGAATTTGTAATTTCAAGTTGTTTTTCTTTTGTTTCTTTCCATATGTCATATTCTTTTGATAAAGATTTAATTGATGTATTATACCAATTTGTTAAATCTGTGATTTCCACTTTGAAATAATCATTTGGTAAATCTGTTTCATTCAATTTTGGTATTTCACTTGTTATTTTTCTTAACGAATTTGAAGTTCCTTGAATTTCGTCGAGTAATTCAAGACCAGATTGTTTAAATTGTGTGATTTGTTTATTTGAAAGTTGCGACTCAATATCTTCACGATTGATATTACCATACATATTATAAACTGAATCAGGTGATAAAGCAGAAAAGTTTATAGAGCTACTGTTTGGATTTCCATAGATTGCTTTAATCATTCCTGCAGCTTGATTAATTCTACTTAATTTATCAAAAATATGTGTTAAATCCTTTTTAACAAGTACATCTGATTCCTCTTTATTACTACGATAGATGGTTTGTTTTATAGGGATTATTGTGTCTCCGATGTGTATCTCAAAAGATATATCATTTTTTCCATAATGTGGCTCAAAAGTATAGGAAATGGTCAATTTATAGGTCTTATCATCAGCAATAACCTGTTCACCATTTACTAATTTAGCATCTCCAGTAACTGAAATTTTAGCCTTAGGTGATATGTATTTTGTTTCAGTTGATGTTTTTGTTTCGGCTGATGTTTTTGTTTCAGTTGATGCATTAGAGATTTCAGGTTTTGATTCTACATTTAAAGAGGAAGCGTCACTTGGGGTAGTTGAAATAGGGGAAGAAATCTCTGTTGTAGCAGTTTCTTGCCCTGCTTGAGGAAGTTTAACTGTGATAGGGATTTCTTCGGTAATTTTGTCTAATTTATCATTTTCTGTTGTTAAAAATTCAAAACTAGGCAACCCGGTTATAGGAGTAAATTTTTTATCAAATTTAGAATAGTTCTCAATTAAAGTTAGTTTTGAAGTATATTCATTAACTTGATCAGGGGTTAAAACTTTTAATTTCTGTAATTTAGCAAATAATTCTTTGTAGTCAGATATTTGGATACTAGTTTCTGATAGTGTTGAACGAATCATATCTTGATAAGTGTCAGGTAAAGAATTTTTTACTTGTAGGCTATTGTTTATTTGTGCTGCAAGCGTTGCTTTGGATTCAGAAGTTAAATCCGATTTAGTATCCACTCCTTCTTTTCCAAAGTAAAATAACTCTACTTTTTTCTTCTCTTTTTCTAATTCAGTTTGGAGCTTCTCTAATTCGGTCTTTTTACCATTTGTTTTATCTCGATAACCAGAAATAATTTTATGGTAATTAGAAATCAAATCTTCAAATTTAGTAATTTCTGATTTTTGAGTATCATTATTCTTTCCAAATTGAGATAATGATTTTGATGCAGAATCATTTATCTTTTCTACAATTTTAGCGGTTTCTTTATATTGATCATTTAAAATCGTATTTGTTGTAGAGACATTTTGTTTTGAATTTTCTATTTCTCTATCAAAATTATCTTTAACCTCTTTAAGTTTTGTTTGTAAGTCATTACCCGTACTATTTAAAAGTTTTATAACTGATTCGGAGAAATTTTTTTGAAGTTCTTCGAAGGAAGAGTTGTTTTTTTCTAAACCAGAAACTAAATCCATAGTACTAGTAATAGATTGGCTAGCTTGATTGGATGGTGTATAGATATACTGAGAAATTTTAGAGTGTGTTCCTGATTGCTCATTGACAATGTTTTCAACATTTCTTTTCGCATCGTCTAAGTTGTTAATGACACTCGAAAAGTACATTTTGATAACGTTTTGATTGATTGTATTCAGATGTTCTCCGACACGTAACTCTACATTTTTAGATTTGACAGGATCTAGATTCGATTTTGTTTTATATGCTATCTTTGCTCGGTCTGGGTTAAAGCTTTCCAGCTGAGCTATTTTCTCTGAAAATTGTTGTTCTATGTATACAATGACGTCAACAGAACCGTTCTCAAATCGATTTTCAGCGACATTGCGAGTCATAACTGTCCATTGGTTTGAGCTATCTTTGGATAATAATGTTGTAAAATCATTCCCTAAATTATACGTGTTCCCATTTAAAGATCCACCAGTGTCTTCATTTACTAAAGCAATATTTAATTTACGGTCATTTACTTTATTAGTTATTGAAACTTCTTGATTTTTTAAGTAAACAAAAGCAGCACCAGAACCGACCAATAATGTTACAAAAATGCTACTACCTATGATTATTTTTTTCATACATAAACCCTTTCATTTATAGTTTATTATATCACTAATGTAAATCTGAAACAAGGGGGCGATTTGAACTATTAAGTTTTAAATTTTCTGGGGTAATAATGGAATATAGTGTAATAAAATGATAGACAAATAATAAAATATATGATAAAATAATAAAAATAAAAATTAAAGGAGAATACTAATGTCAGTAATTAGTTTAACCCCAGAACAGTTACAATCTCAGGCGGCAATTTATCTTAGTGCTAAAGAACAAATTGAACAGGCAGTACAAACTGTTAATCGAACAAATGGCGAAATGGCATCACAATGGAAAGGTCAAGCATTTAATGCTTACCTTGAGCAATACAACCAGTTGTATACACATGTTCAAAAATTTGAGGAGCTTCTAGTGAGCATCAACCAACAATTGAACAACTATGCTCAAACAGTAGCTGAACGTGACCAACAAGATGCACAAAGCTTTGGTTTGTAGTTAATTTTGAGGAGCGTCAGGGGAACTTGACGCTTATTTTTATTTTACGATGAAGAACATTAAAAAGTACCTATTAATTCTTTGTATAGTATTTCCTGTGTTAGTCTATGCAGACGATGGTAGCTTAAAACTTGATACAGATATCATTACAAATAGTACACAGGAAACGGTCAAAAATAGGATAGAATCCAAATATGCTCCAAATTTATTTTTAAATCGTACCCAAAAGGTTGTGGACCAGAGAACTCAAACAACCAAAGAACTTATACAGGGAGCAGAACAGACTATATTTACTGATAGTGAAAATCACTCTATTTATCGTTTAGAAACTACTGTTGTCCAAACATCATTGTTTAATCAATACACTATAGAGGAGAAATCCTCTTTTAAACAAAGGAATTATTCAATTTTTAAGGATTGGATGGGAAATGTATTTACCAGTTTTTTCTTACTGTTTATGGTTTTGTTGGGAGTCTATTTAGGAAGGAAATGGCATGGATTACGAAAAAATAAAGTTAACTCTAGACTATAGAGCAAAACAAATAGATATTCTAGTTTCAAAATCTCTAACTTGGTTAAGATTAGAAGAATTACTAAAAGATACCAAAGTTAGAGAACAGTTGAATTTACCTCTAAATATTTCGTTTTGTTTCAAGCTTAGAAACAAACAAATCCATATCGAACCAATGGATATCTTGGCTGTTTATCCAGTTAGCGATGGAGATTATATAGAGATTGAGGATGTATCATAGGAGGAAAAAATGTTTGAAGCAGATCGACTAGAATTTGTGAGAGAAGACAATCAAATATCAGTTCAAATTTCTTCATCAGGTTATCGTAGAGAACAACTTGAATTGATTCAAGAATATTGTCCAGTAGAAATAGTACAGAAAGACGGAGTTCTTTCTTTGCAGTATAAGATTCCTGAGTATTTTAAAACTGTTAAAGAAGAAATTTTAGAAAGAACTACGGAACTTGAACGTTTTAGTTTGGCACAAAGTATGTCTGTATTAGTTCGTTCTGAAAATGATTATAAAATTCCGTACATTCATCCTGAAAATATCATTATTTTTGGAAGTAATGTACAAATGTTACACTATGGAATTGAAAAATTACTTGCACCTCAACAGTATAGTTCTGAATTTTATCTAGAATCTTATAAAGCTTTAATGATTTCTATTTTACTACCTAAGATAGATTTTGAACTAGCCATCCATGGGATTGATGCAATAAAGGAAAAGGTGGCACAAGATATTATTCCCTTAGAGAGTGTAGCTGATGTCAATAATTATATTGCAGAAAAGTATGCAAAATTATCAGAAGAGAGTTCAAAAGCAAATTTGTTGGTTAACAAGAAAAAATGGAAGACTTTGTTAATAGGGGGAGCTTTACTTGCTACAACCACACTTGTCTTAAGTTTTGCAACTTATAAATCTATGTTTAAAGATGGGCCACTAAAATCATCAGTCATTATGGCACAATCAAATTTCATGCGAAAAGATTACTCTGAAACAGTTGAATCATTAAAAAATTATGGTGCAGAATCATTGCCGAAGGAGGCCAAGTATATCTTAGCAGCAAGTTATGTCCGTTTAGATAGTTTGAGTGATAAGCAAAAGGAAGTTATTTTAAATACGATTACAGAATCAACAGATGATACAATTTTTTTTTATTGGATTTATCTTGGACGTGGAAAATTTGAAAAAGCTCTAGATGTGGCACAAAATATCGGGGACACGCAATTGATTTTACATGCTTATACAAATCTATACGAGTCAGTTAAGGCAGACATCAATATGAACGGTTCTGAAAAACAAAAGAAACTTGAAGAATATGAAAAGAAAATAAAGGAACTTTCTGCTGAGATTGGAGAAGCTACTACAAATAGTAGTGATACAAAAGTATCTATTGAAACAACAACTCCTAAAGACAACCGAACAAAAGAAAAGAGTGAACGATAAATGAAGGCAAAAAAGCTAGAATATGATCATCAACTGGGAGACCAATTAGGAGAGCTTCATAAACCTCTTTATACCTTGTTGATTGAACAAGATAATCTAGAGAAAATAGATTTGTTTGAAGGACAAAAGGTGAAGGTCGGTACTAACGAGTATACAGTAGAAGGTAGAATAGTCTATCGAAATGGTAAGACTTTAGAAAGAGGAAAATCTACTTTTGATAAAGAAATTGTAACCTTGTTGGTTCCTGAGGAAGATATTTTTATCAGTTATATTTTCCCACCACAGCGATTTATTTGTAGCAAGAAAGAATCAGCTGATATTAGTTGGAAAATTTCGAACCAACTTATTTTTTCAAATAATCAAGTACAGGTTACACTTGGGGAATCTCCGATTTATTTAAATGACCGTCTAGTCAAAGAGGGAGGACTTTATCCGTTTGAATTAGGGAACCGAATGAAGGTTTCTAATTATTTTATAGAAAAAAGAAAGAATCAGTGGAAGATTGGATGTCTCTTCGAAGAACCGCAATTAAATAGGAATCAAATTCTGATACAAGAAAAAAATAATGAGTATCCGATGGATTTTCCAGAATATAGAAGGAGTCCCAGAGTTAACCCTATTATCCATAGCGGGAAAATCATTATCAATCAACCTCCTCAACCGATTAGACTCCCTAAAAACTCGCTCATCAGAGCAATTGTTCCAGCTTTAGGGATGTTTACTTTAACTGCATTGAGTTCAATTTGGACAAAAGGTAATCCTGTAATGATGCTAGGGATGGGGGGCTTTAGTCTCCTGACAGCAGCGACAACTATGAGTCAGTATTTTGAAGAGAAAAAGGATACCAAGGAACAAGAAAAAAATCGAATTCAAGATTATGAGGCATATTTATTAAAACAAGTATCTGACTTAGAAAAATACTACAAAGAAGAAACTAATATTTTACATTATAATCAACCGTCAATCTCAACCATTACTGAACTGATTGCAAAGTATGATTCAAGAATTTATGAGAGAATGGACTATAATGAAGATTTCTTACAGGTATCTTTGGGTTTAGGAGATAGGTTAAGCCAGCTAGAGCTGCAAACAAATTTTGATGAGCAAAGTAAAGATGAAATATCACAGTTTGCTCGCACAGTCTTGCAAGACTACAGTTTGCAAAAGAAGGTTCCAATTACTGTTAATATTTTTGAAGCGACAGTTGGTCTTGTTGGAAATAGTGAAGTAACTAGGACAGCTGTATATAACATGCTTTTACAGATGGCAATGTTTCACAGCTACTTAGATGTTAATTTTATCAATCTTGTTCAAGAACAGAGATATGAGAAAGATTGGTCTGAGTGGCGATTTCTTCCTCATTTCAATATGCAGGAACGAAATATTCGTGGTTTTGTCCATGATGCCAGAAGTCGTGATGCCGTTCTAAATTCACTTTATCGTATCATTCAAAAACGTTCTCAAATCAAACGTGAAATGGGGGAAAAAGATGCGCGCTTTAAACCCCATTATGTCTTAACGATTATGGATGACTCCCATTTACTTGGCCATAGTTTGAATGAGTATCTAGCCAAAGATTTGACAGAGTTGGGTGTAACAGTCATTTGGGTGAAAGAAGCACGTCGTCTTTTGCCAGAAACTATCACAACTCTAATTGAATATAAGAATCAAAATTTAGGTCAAATCATTAATGATGAGGGTGCCTATAGTGCTCAAACCTTTATTCCCCATCCGCTGTTGGATTGCTATGAAGATTCTATTCGTACTTTAGCAAATCTAAAACACATGGAAGTAGAGAAGAACACGATTCCTAAATCCGTTACCTTTTTGGAACTCTATCAAGTCAGAGAAGTTGAAGAGTTACAGGTTGCGACTAGATGGTCCAAAGCGGATACTTTTAAAACGTTAGCTGTGCCATTGGGATTGCGTGGGAAGGATGACCAGGTGGAGCTCAACTTACATGAACGTGCACATGGGCCACATGGTCTTGTAGCAGGAACTACTGGTTCAGGTAAATCTGAGATTCTTCAGTCTTATATATTATCCATGGCTGTAAACTTTAGTCCAGAGGATGTTGGATTTCTTACGATTGACTTCAAAGGTGGAGGGATGGCGAATCTTTTCAAAGATTTACCACATATGCTTGGGTCTATTACTAACTTAGATGGAGCTGCTAGTGCGCGTGCCCTAGCTTCTATCAAAGCAGAGTTACAAAAACGACAACGTCTCTTTAATCAATTTGGTGTTAATCATATCAATGGATATACTAAATTATATAAGGAAGGCCAAAAAGCTACTGACAAATCAGGATATCCAGAAAAACCATTACCTCATCTGTTCCTTATTAGTGATGAGTTTGCTGAATTAAAAGAACATGAACCAGAATTTATGACAGAGCTGGTTTCGACAGCCCGTATCGGACGTTCGCTTGGAGTCCATCTAATTCTTGCTACACAAAAACCATCAGGGGTCGTCAATGATCAAATCTGGTCAAACTCTCGTTTCAAACTAGCTTTGAAAGTGTCAGATGAGTCTGATTCCAATGAAATAATCAAAACACCAGATGCGGCGAGCATTACTGAACCAGGACGTGCTTACCTACAAGTAGGAAATAACGAAATCTATGAATTATTCCAGTCTGCATGGAGTGGTGCACAGTATGCCCCACAAACAGAGGGAGTTCAAGAAGTTGTTGATGAACGAATTTGGTTGATAAATGACCTGGGACAATATGAATTGTTATCTGATGACCTATCTAAGGATGAAAATTATATTGCTGATCAGACGGAAGAAATCACGGAACTCTCAGCGGTTGTAAACTATATAGCAAGAGTGAGTAAGACTGTTCCTTTCAATCTGCCAGATAAACCGTGGTTAGAACCTTTAGAGACAGCCATCATATCCCCTCAAACAGATATTCACTGGACCGATGAAAAAGTATTGGCCGTTCCCTTTGCTCGAATGGATATTCCGACAGAACAACGTCAGAAGGATTATCATTTTGATTTGGAAAAAATGGGGCATACAGTTTTCTATGGTTCACCTGGTTTTGGGAAATCCCTAGCTCTTCAAACTCTAGTGCTAAATCTCGCTCGTTTGAATACTCCAGAGCAAGTACAAATCAATCTATTTGACTTCGGAACCAATGGACTCTTGCCACTAAAAGATTTACCTCATGTAGTTGATTTAACAAGGTTTGATGAAGAAGAAAAACTGGTTAAGTTTTTAAAACGTATTGACCAAGAGTTGAAGATTCGTAAGGAGAAGTTTGCCATCTATAATGTAGCAAGTCTTTCTCAATACGAACAAAAATCAGGTGAGAAACTCCCTGCTATTCTTACTATTTTTGACGGGTTTGATGCTATAAAAGACACAGCGCTAGAAGAAGCTATTGAAAGTATGATTAACCGCCTCCTACGTGAGGGAGCGAGTCTTGGATGCTATGTGATTTTAACAGCACTCCGCTCAAATAGCCTTAAAATCAGTATGTCAAGCAATATTACCTCGCGCTTGGCCTTTTACCTAGTTGATGAAGGAGCTTCTAAGGAAATTATAGGACGTGATGCTTTAATTCAGCAAGAAATTTTTGGCCGTGCCCAGTTGAAAGAAGATATTCCGTATGCCATTCAGGTTTATCTCCCGATAAGTGGAGAAGGCGATATTGAGCGTCTATATAACTTGGAGGAAGAAGTTAAGCTGATTGCAAGAAGCTGGACAGGAGTTTGCCCAGAACCAATTCCAATGTTGCCAAATGAAGTGACGCTGACACACTTTAGTAATCATCCTAAAGTACTTGAGATGTGGTCAAGGGGTGAATTACCAATAGGGTTTGATAAAGAAACAACGCATCCTCAAGGGTTTGTTCCTGATAGAGATGGGTATTTTGAATTCTTATATGATACCCCGCAACAATTGGAATATTGTGAAAATAGTTTGATACCAGGTCTGAACAGATTGGTAGATATTGAAAAAATATTATTAAATACCAACAATAGTTACAAAAAAACAGAAGTATTTGATAAAATAATTGATAGAGATAATATACCTAGTTTCTTTAAAGCGAATGAATTTCATGAATTTAAAAGTAAGATTACTTTCTTTAACGATATTCAAGGAGAAATTGAGAGCCGTCACAATGGCAAAGAAGCCTCAATGATGTACGTATTTATCCCAGAAGCGCATATGCTAGGGGCTTTATTAAATATGAAAATAACCGAGGATGTGTTTAAAAAGATTGTTAGAAATAGCGGAAAAGTTCACATTCATTTTGTATTTATGGGAGAACAACAAGCTATTAGTGTAGGCTACTTAGATGTTGATAAGGTCTTAAAGAGCAATGTTCCTGCTGGATGTGTTGGAACAAGGTTCAAAGATCAAAATATTTCAAAAGTACAAACGAGCTTCAGTGAACCAGTTGTAGCAGAGGATGAAACAAACTTTTTTGTGGGTAGAATAGGTTATCGTTTACGGTTAGTTACAGATAATGGATAGAATCTTTAACATAAGTTGATAAAAAATAAAGGAGATATAGTTATGTCTCGTGATTACAGTTATGAGATTTACTCTTTACGACAACAGATTTCAACAATGTCTGGTGAAAGAGCAGATATATTAAATAAAATTAGTATTCTAAAACAGAATAAGAGTAAAATACAGAGCAAGAAAAGAGCAATTTCAGAACAATTGTCTC
>CAURHZ010000028.1:0-10149 GCA_963524345.1 uncultured Streptococcus sp. | reverse complement strand
AAATTGAATAAAAAAATATCACTACATACCTTGCTAGTTATCTGAAATCTGAATTACGGCCTAAAAAACTTTAAAAAGCCAATCCAATAGCTTAAATAATAGCTTGTAAAACAGCAATTGGACTGCAAAAGAGATGATCATCCACAAGAATTTCACAATGCCAATAATCGGTTTGATAAAAATAATGGCAAGAAGACCCAAAAAAAATTTCATTCTCTCTCCTCTGGCTTGATGAGCCACCGGGCCGTATCCATTAGCTTATCTGCAATAAAAAGTTTCCCCAGACCGACAACGACATTATCATCTTTCTTTATCGTTTTCATTACTTTTACACCTTGCACGGTCAAAAAGTAATTCCCATAAATTTTAGCAAAAGCTTTGATAGGTCCCATACTCTCTTCCCTCGTTTAACTACACTTTCAAACTGTTGACGATTCCAGTCTTGCTGGCCATTTCTGTGAAATTTACTCTTTCCAATTTCTATACTATCATACAAGCTAAATTTTATAAAGCTTTTTAATAATGTTTAATTCTAGAAAGATTCCCCAGCATGCTTTAAAGTCATTTCCTCCACCAAAAAAGAGGGTTTCCCCTCCTTCTTAGTTCTTATCCAGATTGCGTAGCATTTCGTCAATCTTGTTTCCATATTCGATGGATTCATCTTTGACGAAGGTCAAATCTGGGATTTTATACAATTTCAAATTGCGACCAAGTTCACGTTTGATGGTACCAGTTGCTTTTTCAAGCCCAATTTGAGCTTTATGATTATCCGAAGCAAGGTTACTCAAAATGGTGTAGTAAACCTTGGCAACAGACAAGTCACCTAACATCTGAACATCTGTGATGGTCACACCTTGGACACGCGGATCACGGACTTTCTTTTGCAAAATCTCATTGACTTCACGCTTGATTTCCATGCCCACACGATCCGTACGGAAATGATTTGCCATGATATTCCTTTCTCTACTTTGAACCAAAAGCTAGGCCAGCAGACCTAGCTATTTTTAAACTTATTGATTTTCATTTCAAATTGAAACGAAGTTCAATTTGAAATCATCCACTTCTTTCGCTGTGGTGAAAGTGATGGAACTGATTTATCAGTCCAATCACAAGGGATTTTTGAGACCCTAGGCTCAAAAATAAGCAATGAAACCATCGGTTTGCTTGCGTCCCTCACCACCTAAGAAAGGAGCAAAAAAATCTTATCTCTTGATTTCTTCCATGACATAGGCCTCAATCACATCATCCATCTTGATATCATTGTAGCCATCGATCATCAAACCACCTTCACGGCCGTTTGTAACTTCTTTGACGTCGTCTTTGTAGTGTTTCAAGCTTGCAAGTTCACCGTCATAGATAACGACACCATCACGGATAACACGAACTTTAGAGTCACGGGTAACCTTACCGTTGATGACCATGAATCCACCGATAGTTCCCACTTTAGACACCTTGAAGGTTTCACGAATAACTGCTTCACCAATAATTTTTTCTTCGAATTCTGGATCAAGCATCCCTTTCATAGCTTCTTCCATCTCTTCGATAACCTTGTAGATAATGCTGTGGAGACGGATTTCCACATCGTCAGCTTCAGCTTGTTGACGAGCTTGTGGTGTAGGGCGTACGTTGAAACCAACGATAAAGGCATTTGAAGCTTCGGCAAGAGTCACGTCAGATTCGTTGATGGCACCGACCGCTGAGTGAACAATGGTAACTTTGACACCTTCCACATCGATTTTTTGAAGTGAGGCAGAAAGGGCTTCAACAGAACCTTGTACGTCGGCCTTTATGATAACGTTAACTGACTTAAGCTCACCAGCTTTAAGGGTATCAAAGAGGTTTTCAAGGCTGACACGTTGGGTAGCTTGACGTTGTTTCATGAGGGCACGTTTGGCACGTTCTTCACCTGCTGCACGCGCAGATTTTTCATCTTCGTAAACAGCAAAGTGGTCACCCGCCATTGGCGCTTCGTTCAAACCTGTGATTGAAACTGGTGTTGATGGTCCAGCAACCTTAACACGACGACCAAGGTCGTTGGTCATAGCACGGACACGACCGAAGGTATTTCCGACAACGATTGGATCTTGGACATTCAAGGTACCTTGTTGAACAAGAAGGGTTGCGACCGCACCTTTTCCTTTATCCAAGCGCGCTTCGATAACTGTACCGATCGCACGCACTGTTGGGTCTGCCTTGAGTTCTTGGATTTCAGCCACAAGAAGGACTGTTTCCAACAATTCTTCGATATTTTGGTTGAACTTAGCTGAAATTTCAACAAATTCAGAATCTCCACCCCAAGCTGTTGACATAACACCATGCTCTGCCAATTCACCGATAACGCGTTCTGGGTTAGCACCTGGTTTATCAATCTTGTTAATAGCTACAATGATTGGAACGTTAGCCGCTTTTGAGTGGTTGATGGCTTCGATAGTCTGAGGCATAACCCCGTCATCTGCCGCTACGACCAAGATAGTAATATCGGTAACAGAAGCACCACGCGCACGCATCGACGTAAAGGCCGCGTGTCCTGGTGTATCAAGGAAGGTGATTTTCTTGCCATTTTCAACGATTTGGTAGGCACCGATATGCTGAGTGATACCACCTGCTTCTCCTGTTGCAACACGAGAATTACGAAGGGTATCCAATAGGGTTGTTTTACCGTGGTCAACGTGTCCCATGATAGTTACAACTGGTGGACGCTCAACCAATTCATCTTCATTAAGATAACCATCTTCGACAAAGAAACGTTCGATGTCGGCATTATCCACTTCAACCTTTTGTTTGGCTTCGATACCATAATCCACCATGAGGAGTTCAATGGTTTCTCCATCCAAAGATTGGTTTTGTGTGGCCATGACGCCCATCATAAAGAGTTTCTTAACGATTTCAGCTGGTTCACGTTTGATACGTTTTGCGATTTCCGCAACGGTCATACCATCTGTATATTCAAATTCTGTTGGCAATTCATGGAATTTACGTTCTGTAACAGGTTTTGGAGCCTGATTACGATTGTTCTTGTTATTGCCTTTTTTGTTCTTCTTGTTATTATTCCAGTTACTATTTTTTTGATTTCTCACTTGATTTTGACTACTTCGATTCTTTTGTTGTTTTCTAGGACCATCTTCTTCGTGATCATAATCGTCACGATTTTTGTCTGGTCGAGCTTGTTTTTTACGACGTGTATCCACTGCAGGTTCTTTTTTCTCAGGGACGACTTCAACCACTGCTTTAACTTGCTGTGCTTGTTGCGCTTGTTCAGCTAACTTAGCCACTTCTTCAAAGATTTCCTCTGGCTCCTTGCGTTTGTTAGCTTGGGCCAAGGCTTCTTTGGCAGCCTGAGTCTGCTTGAAACGTTCCTCGCTTGAACGAGCGTACTCTGCGTTTTGCTCTGCCTTTAGGGCTGCTGCACGGGCTTTAAAGTCAATGCGTGGAGCCGCTTGATTTGGACGTTTGTCCTCTTGTTGACGGCGATCGTTTCCACGATTTTGCTGACCTTGCTGTTTCTTAGCTTGATCATTAAAGCGACGATTGTCGCGGTTGCCTTGACCTTGTTTTCCACCATTACGGCCGTCATTTTTCTGACGGTTGCCGTTTTGTTGTTGGTCACGGTTATTGCCCTTGTTTTGCTTGCGTCGTTCTGCCTGCTCTTTGGCACGAGCTTCACGCTCAGCCTTGAAATTACGGCTTTGTGGTTTCGCTGCTACTTTTTCTGCTTTAGGAGCAACTGGCTCAGCGGGTTTTGCCTCTTCCTTGGCTACAGCTGGTTTAGCTGGCTCAGATTTTTCGGCTTTCTTTTCTGCACTTGCTTTTGGTGCTGCAGGTTTTGTTTCTGCTTTCGGAGCAGCAGGCTTAAAGCTAGCAGCGATTTTTGCAGCGACAGCTTCTTCCACACTTGATGAGTGGCTTTTCACATCCAAGCCCAACTCTTTTGCACGCGCTACAACTTCTTTACTTTCTTTTCCAAGTTCTTTTGCGATTTCGTACAATCTTTTCTTAGACAAATCATGTCCTCCTCTTCTATTCCATAAGAGACCTCATTTTCTTTGTAAATCCAGCATCTGTTACAGCCAAAACCTTTCTTGATTTCCCGACTGCTATGCTTAATTCCAGTGTTGAAAACACGGTTACAATTTCTACTTGATAATACTGACTTTTATCTTGAATCTTCTTGGTCAGATTGGGGCCAGCATCATGGGCTAGAAAGACCAACTTGGCCTTGCCGTCTTGAATGGCCTTAACGACCAATTCTTCACCCGATATGATTCGGCCTGCTCGCTGAGCGAGTCCCAAGAGATTGCTTATCTTTTGCTTATTCAAGTCCTAACTCTCTTCTTTTCACTTTGTGATCCACATAAGCGATCAACTCGTCATAAAAGCTTTCTTCAACTTCCATATTAAAGCTGCGGTTAAAGACCTTCTTCTTTTTCGCCTCTAGGGCTTCTTTATTGTCTAGCTTGATATAAGCGCCGCGGCCATTGGCCTTGCCTGTCGGATCGATAAAGACTTGTCCTTCCTTGTTCTTGACAATACGGAGCAAATCACGCTTATCAATCACTTCATTAGACACAACAGACTTGCGCAAAGGGATTTTTCTCGTTTTCATCTTTCCCTCCTCTAGCAGCTTTTATTCTTCTACAATATCGTTTTCTGATCCCAAATCTACCGAACCAGTTTCTTCCATGGCTTCAAATTCGCTAGCAGACTTGATATCGATACGGTAACCAGTCAAGTGAGCTGCCAAGCGAACGTTTTGTCCACGACGACCGATAGCAAGAGAAAGCTTGTTATCAGGAACAACCACCAAGGCACGTTTGCTGTCGTTTTCATCAAAGATAACTTGGTCAACTTCAGCAGGAGCGATGGCATTGTAGATAAATTCAGCTGGATCTGCTACCCACTCGATAACATCGATATTTTCTTCGATTGGTACCATGCGGTCATTTTTAGCATCGTAACGAGCTGGGTGGAACTTACTAGTAATCTTCTTGATATTCGCTCCACCGCGTCCAACGATTGTACCGATAGCGTCCACGTTTGGATTATGGCTACGAACTGCAACCTTAGTACGGTCACCAGCTTCACGGGCCACGCTCATGATTTCAACAGTTCCATCATAAACTTCTGGGATTTCTTGCTCCATCAAGCGTTTGATCATTTCTGGATGGCTACGGCTAACAAAGACGTTGACACCACGAGGGTTGTCTTCAACTTTATAAACGTAAACCTCAATACGGTCGTGGGAAGCAAAAACTTCTCCAGGAATTTGGTCTTGTTTTGACAATTGGGCTTCGATGCTACCAAGGTTGACATAGATAAAGCGGTTGTCAAAGCGTTCTACTGTACCAGACATGATTTCTTGCTCATGTTCTTTGTAAGTATTGTAAGTGATGGCACGTGTTTGCTTGCGCATTTTTTCCATGATGGTTTGTTTAGCAGATTGGGCTGCTACACGACCAAACTCAGCAGGTGCTTCTTCAAACTTGATTTTGTCACCAAGTTCATAGGCTGAATTAATGGCAAGAGCATCTTTCAAACTGATTTCCAAACGGCTATCAAATACTTCATCAACCACTTCACGGACAGTATAGACTGTAAAGTCACCTGTTTTTTCGTTGAAGTCAATAGCTACGCTATCAGATTGACCATAGCGTCTGCGATAAGCGGAACGAAGCGACTCTACTACTGCGTCGATGATATCTTCTTTTTTGATTCCCTTGTCTTCTTCCAAAATGCGGAAGGCCTCTAGCATTTCTTTACTCATGTTTTCTTCACTTTTGAATCCTCAAAAGCTATCCTTTCTTTTTCTATAATTTAACTGCTAAACGTGCTTTTGATACTAAACTATATGGAATTTGGACAGTTTTCTTACGTGTCTTGTCCATATATTCCATAGTCAACTCGTCCTCTTCAAAGGCCAACAAGGTTCCTTCAAAGACCTTTTGCTTATCGATGGCTTGGTAGAGCCCGACATGGATGTATTTCCCAACCGCTCCAGCGACGGCATCCTTAGTTTTCAAAGGACGTTCCAAGCCTGGACTGGTGATTTCTAGGAAATATTGTTCTGGGAAGGGATCTGGCTTGATGGTGTCTAGGACAGGACTGATAATTTCTGTCAAGTCTGCCGTGTCGTTCAAGGTAATTCCTTCAGGTTTATCTACAAAAATACTGAGAATCATGTCACTGCCAATCTTTCCATACTCGATATCCACGAGTTCGAAAGGAGCTTCTATGACAGGTTCTACAACTTCTCTGACTAATTCTACGATTGTTGCGATTGCGTCCACCTCCTCATAAGCAAGAGGCGAAGATATTTCCCCGCCTCTCTTTCTCATATTCTTACTATTAGTATAGCACGTTTGCCAACTTATGTAAAGCAAAAGCACTTATACAGCCTGATTTTAGGCTATTTCTTAAAATTCTGCCTCAACTCGGTAGATAACTTGCCCCTTGTTGGAGAATTTTTGCTCGTATTCTGTCATGACATTGCCTTCAAAATCACTGGCATGTAAGTCTAGCCAGACACCATTGAGCTTCATGCCATACTGAGAAAAGCTCACTAGGCTGTACTCAAACAAGCCACGGTTATCCGTCTTGAAATGAATTTCTCCATTTTCAGGCAAGATACGCTTGAAGGTATCCAAGAAGGTCTTGTAAGTCAAACGACGCTTTTCATGGCGTTTTTTAGGCCAAGGATCTGAAAAATTCAGATACAAGCGATCAATCTCACCGTCTTCAAAGTAGTCAGTCAAGTCAGAACCATCTACCCACAAGAGCTTAATATTAGGTACTCCAACTTCAAGCACCTTGTCCAAAGCGTAGCTCAAAACAGACTTTTGAATATCAATCCCGATATAGTTGATATTAGGGTTTTGCTTGGCCATACCTGAAACAAAGGCACCCTTTCCACTTCCAACTTCCACATGAATGGGATTATCATTGCCAAACAAGTCCCGCCATTTCCCCTTGGCTTCTAAGGGATTGAGGACTACATACTGGGGATTTGCCTCTAGTAATTCTGTTGCCCCTTTACGATTTCTAACTCTCATCTTCTCTTTCCATACTTGTCTCGGAAGTGACGCAAGCCATGAATCTCCCGATTGACATTTTCTAAATCTTGGTTCATATAATACTTGGAAATCTGGCTCAAATAAGACAATTGACCGTACCAATACAATTTATTTAATACCGTTTGATTGTACTTGTAACCGTAGTAGGTCAACCATTCCTTCCACTGATGTTCTGGAATATAATGGCAGAGCATATGGGCCACATCAAACATGCGATCGGTCAAGCGAACCGAATCCCAATCTACCAAATAAATCAAGCCACTGTCTGTCTCAATCCAATTACTATGTCGTACATCTCCATGGACAATGGTCGCATAGTCCTCTCTAAATCCTGGAATAGTCTGACGTAAATCAGCCATCACTTCACTGATAAAATGATTTTTACGCAAAGCATCTGGAGCCGTTTCTTGCCAAGACTGTAGTAAATCTACAGGTGTTTCCATGGCATAGCCCAAACGACTCAACTGTGTCATCAACGGACGTGAGCGATGCAGACGGGTTAAAATATTGACGATTTGTTTACGATTCATATCATAGGGGGTCAATATCTTGCCTGTCAACCATTCTTGAGCACACATATCACGCCCATCTGCCAAACGGCGACTCCATAATAATTGTGGAGCAATTTGTTCTCTAGCTAGACCAGGTAGGATTGGAGAGGTGTTCATTTTTACAAAGATGCGCTTCCCATCAGGATAGCTACCCATATAAGCCTTGCCACTTTTCCCAGGTATGGGAGTCAGTGTTAGCTCATTATCACCCAAATCCATTTCTTTCCTCCGTATAAAGTTTCCTTACTATTCTACTAGTTTTTGGCCTATTCGTCAACCGCTCCACACCCGATTCTCAAAGAAAAGCCTCTGGATTGGCTTGGGTATCATTATAGAAAGAAAAAGGCAAGCACCGTCTTCTGCTTACCTTTTCATGATTTTTATAAATAATATAAGAGTGGCCAAGCATTGTAAAACATGTGAACTAGAGTAGAAACCCATAAGTTTTGGCTCTTTTTATAAGCAAAGCCCAGCAACAAGCCCCCAAGTAGATAAAAAATAAACGAAGGGACATTAGAAGGTCCATGCATGAAAGAAAAGAGAGAGGAAGTTAGCACAAGCCCTAACCAAGAGTTGTCAAAAACCGCACCTTGAAGAAGTCCTCTGAAAATGAGTTCCTCCTGGATGGGGCCAAAAACTGAGGAAGTCAAAATCAAAGACAGGGAAATTCCTCTGCTGACTTCCGCCAAGTGTTGAACCCCTGAACCAGAAGAAACAGCGAAGAAATGAATATAAACCAGCGTCTCAAGTACACTTAGGAGAAAAATTGCAATGAAAAGCAAAAGTTCTTTCTTGCTTAACATCCCAAAAGAAATCATTTCAAACTTTCTAGCATAAGTAACACTCATCGAGGTTACAAGAAGACTTACAATAATCAATTCAAATTCATTTTGAAAAAAATCCCCATGGTTAATCGTATAAGGAACTGTGATTACAATTATTAGTACTAAAAATCCAAAACAAAAGGCATGACACTTATTAAAAATGGCCATAAAACTATCCTCCTCACCAAACAGACTTCCCTACACGTCATCCTTAAGCTCTAACCTTTCCAAAACAAACCATTTGAGTAACCAAAATCCGACCACATAACCACCCCCTAAGAATATAGCCATTAAAGCTAGCATGGAATTTAGGGAATTAAAGACCACCGCAGATACAAATGTTAGCACAAAAACGTTAAAGGCAATGGTGTCAGAAGCCAATACTATAATATAGGGTGTCAACCAGTCTAAGGTTTTGGAATATAGGAAAAATAAGCGTTTATACATGATGACCTCCCCTTGTCAGACTCTAGACTAGTCCAATATTAAGAAGAAATCTCTTCCCCTACTTTTTATAATACTTCAAGCCCCAAATGAGCAGAAGCATGATAAGCAAGCAGAGAATAGCACCAATGTAGGCAATTAATTGTTGATAGAATTCTCCAGCTGTGATACCCCTATACAAACAAATAATAGACATAAAGCCTGTCAAGCCGATATACATGAGTTGATTGGTTCTAGGACTAACCAAATCATCATCTTCAAACTTTCTTATCCTCATTTCTCTAGTGAGGTAAACAGTAACCAAAATAGATGCCAAGTTAATAACCACTAAAAGAAATTGGAAAACCAAGGAAAAATTTAAAAACTGACGAGATAGAAATAGATAAGTAGAAACAAGTAAAGGCAACTGACCTAGGAACAATCTTGCAAGGAAGATGTTCCGTTTTTTAGCAAGAAAAGTTTTCATTTCTTTGCTCCTTTCTTTTTCATGATAGCCAAATAAATCATCACTGCAATCACATAGGCTATGGTATAAAATAGTTGATACCAAGCACTCTCCCTAAGCGGATATAGAAAGATGGACATGATCAGATACAAGATAAAAATGACAAGTATTTTTTTCTTCATAAAATTTCCTCCTGAATCTTTGTTGAGCTAGAACCTTTACACTGCTAGTATAGCACTCATTTTGACCTTGGATCACTGAAATCATAAATGGTCATCAAAACATCTTGAATTGTTAAAAATTTAAAAAAGCAAGCATGAAAAACATACTTGCCCTTTACACCATATTGATACCAACTTAATTTGTAGATTTTTTATCCTGCTATCACATATCATTTTGACAGGCGAAACAATATTAAAGAAACTCCACTGTAGATTAAACTAGCGATAAAAAATCTTTTTATCTAATTAGATCTATCTTTATTCTTCTTTGGAGATTTTAAAAATTTTTCCCTAATTAAAGAAGTAATAAAAGAAACAAACATGCCAACAACAAAAACAATAAGAAAACTTTTGAAATCCATAATTACCTCCAAGTACAGTTCCTCTACTTACAGGCTCAAGCCTTTAAGCAAGCATAATAGCCAATGGTAACATTGTTTTTGCATTCACGAGGAATACTCTTTTTATTTTCGTCCTATTGCAACCTTAATAAGGTTAGTATACTACTATTTTTTAAAATTTTCCACTCAAATCATAAATTGTCATCAAAACATCTTGAATTGTTAAAAAATTTAAAAAGCAAGCATGGAAAACATA
>CAURHZ010000027.1:0-10282 GCA_963524345.1 uncultured Streptococcus sp. | reverse complement strand
TCCTAGTAACCATCACTGGTACTCTTTCTGGAAGCCACAATAGTGCTCAACTAGCTAAGAATATTTATCTGGAAGACCATCCTGACACTAAGATTCATGTGATTGATAGTTTGTCTGCTGGAGGTGAAGTTGACTTGCTCGTAGAAAAATTAAATGACTTGATTGACCAGGGCTTATCTTTTGATGAAGTGGTTGAAGCTATCACAGCTTATCAAGAAAAAACCAAGTTGCTCTTTGTCCTAGCCAAAGTCGATAACTTGGTGAAAAACGGCCGGTTGAGCAAGCTTATCGGTACAGTCGTTGGCCTTCTCAACATCCGTATGGTCGGAGAAGCTAGTGAAACCGGAACCCTCGAATTGCTACAAAAAGCACGAGGGGCAAAGAAATCAGTTCAAGCAGCCTATGATGAGTTAGTAAAAGCTGGATATGCTGGTGGACGTATTATCATGGCCCAACGCAATAACGAGAAATGTTGCCAACAGCTCTCAGAGCGAATTCGCGAAACCTTCCCACAAGCAGATATTAAAATTATCCCAACATCTGGTCTCTGCAGTTTTTATGCAGAAGATGGTGGTTTGCTGATGGGATATGAAATTGATTAATTGCATTCTTGACAAGAGGTGACCATCATCTCTTGTTTTTTTGTGGTACAATAGAGCTATGAAACATTTTGATACTATTGTCATCGGTGGAGGACCTGCTGGTATGATGGCTACGATTTCCAGTAGCTTTTATGGACAGAAAACCCTCCTCATCGAAAAAAATCGGAAACTTGGAAAAAAATTAGCTGGGACTGGTGGTGGACGTTGCAATGTGACCAACAATGGTAGCTTGGACGACCTGCTAGCTGCCATCCCTGGAAATGGGCGCTTTCTCTACAGTGTCTTCTCCCAATTTGATAACCATGATATCATTAACTTTTTTACGGAAAATGGGGTTAAACTTAAGGTCGAAGACCACGGGCGCGTCTTTCCGGCCAGCGACAAATCACGAACTATAATCGAGGCTTTGGAAAAGAAAATTACTGAGCTAGGCGGTCAAGTCGCTACTCAAACCGAGATTGTTTCGGTTAAAAAGGTGGATGACCAATTTGTTCTTAAATCAGCTGACCAAATCTTCACTTGTGATAAACTGATTGTCACAACTGGTGGAAAATCCTATCCTTCCACTGGTTCGACTGGTTTTGGACATGAGATTGCCCGTCATTTTAAACACACCATTACCGAACTTGAGGCTGCTGAAAGTCCATTATTGACGGATTTTCCACATAAGGCCTTACAAGGGATTTCTCTGGATGATGTAACCCTAAGCTATGGCAAGCATGTCATCACTCACGATCTGCTTTTTACCCACTTTGGTTTGTCTGGCCCTGCTGCTCTGCGTATGTCTAGTTTTGTCAAGGGTGGGGAGGTTCTCTCACTGGATGTTTTGCCTCAACTTTCTGAGAAGGACTTGGCTGCATTCCTAGAAGAAAACCGGGAAAAATCCTTGAAAAATGCCTTGAAAACTTTGCTTCCAGAACGCTTGGCAGAATTTTTTGTGCAAGGCTATCCTGAAAAAGTCAAACAACTGACTGAAAAGGAACGAGAACAACTTATCCAGTCTATCAAGGCCCTCAAAATCCCTGTGACTGGCAAAATGTCCCTGGCCAAATCCTTTGTTACCAAAGGGGGCGTCAGTCTCAAGGAAATCAATCCCAAAACTCTAGAAAGTAAGTTGGTTCCTGGACTTCACTTTGCTGGCGAGGTACTGGATATCAATGCCCACACAGGTGGGTTTAACATCACTTCTGCCCTCTGTACCGGCTGGGTGGCAGGATCAAACCCAATCTAAATCTAAATTATTCAATGGCTAAATCAACCCCAAAAGAAAGGAACTACTTTGGAACATATTATCTTGTTAAGGGGAGTTACTCCTAATGGAAAAAATGCTATCCCTAAAATGTCTTATCTAGTAGATATCTTGACAGAAGCTGGTTTTCAACAAGTTCGAACCTATATTCAAAGTGGAAATATTATTCTTGAAAGTAACTTAGCTCTCGAAGAAATACGAGAACAGGTTCATACTCTAATAAAGGAAAAGATTGGAGCCGATCTCAAAATAATCATTAAGAATAAGGATATTTTTAAAAACATTGTCCAAGAAAATCCGTTTGGAGAACACTATCTTTATGACCGTGTACACGTGATTTTTTATCAAGAACCTATTCAAAGTCTTCCTTTAGAAAAATTAAAAATTGATTACGGCGAAGAAGAAATTTGTGTCGGTAACCACTGTCTCTACCTCTATCTCCCTAGAACTGCAAAACGAAAAAAGCTCAGTACTAACTATCTTGAAAAGCTTTTCAATGTGGATTTGACCATGCGAAAACTAAATGTGGTAGAAAAATTATTAAGCAAGTAGTACTTGAATTTAGCAAAAATCGGAAGAATACTCCTCCGATTTTATTTTGTCTGAGTTTGGACATAGTGGGCAATGACATCTGATGTATACTGAGCTGTTCCAGGTCCAAATTTGTCAATGTTTTCCTTAAACTCTGGGTTGTAGACATAGCCTTTACCGATATGACCGAACACCTCAATAGAGCAGTCAAATCCATAAGTACGAATAGTTTGCAATAGTTTGGCTGCTTCTTCTTGGTTTTCAGACGCTGTTATCGGTAGACCAGCTTGAAGATTTTGTGCCAAGGCTTGAAAGACTTGGTTAAAGGCAGCCGTAGCCTCATCTTCGTGACCTTTTTGGCGCTCGAGAGCTTGGTCCATGACTTCTTGTCCATATTTTTCTACCGCTTCTTGATGGTATTTTTGATGATCTTGGTAGTTAAATCCAGCAAATTTCTCTTGAATGCTCATTTCTCTTTCTCCTTTTTGTTCTTGAATGGTTTTTTGCAAGGTGGAAATCAAGGTATCCAGATGTTCCCTTTCTCGAGTCAAATAGTCCAACTGCCTGGTCAGATGGGGCAATAAATCTGTCCTTTCTTCCTTTAATAGCTCTGCTATTTTTTCTAAAGAAAAGCCAAGATATTTATAATACAGAATAACCTGAAGTCGCTCCAAATCCTCTTGGCTATAGGTTCGATAGCCGTTTTCCGACTTTAAAGGAACCAAAAGCCCTATCTTATCGTAGTGGTGTAGCGTCTTGACCGAGACGCCCGAAAGCTGCGCAGCTTCTTTTATATGGTACATGATTTCCTCCTTACAAGAATAGTATAACCCCTCCCCTTAGGTCAGAGTCAAGCGTTTTTGCGAAATTTTTTTACTTTATCATAACATGAAAATGGTTTTCTTGACAGACCTTAGAAAACATGATAGGATAGTCAAGTCTATCAATCAAAAGAAAGGCTCATTTTGAGTACTGATGAGGCTATTTGCCAAGGGCAGTAGCTTTTTCTTTTGTAACACTAATTTTAGGAGTTTAACTATGTCTGAAAAATCGCAATGGGGTTCTAAATTGGGCTTTATCCTAGCGTCTGCTGGCTCAGCCATCGGACTTGGTGCCGTTTGGAAATTCCCTTACATGACTGCTGCTAACGGTGGAGGAGGCTTTTTACTGGTCTTTCTCATTTCCACTATTCTAATCGGTTTCCCCCTTTTGCTAGCTGAATTTGCCCTCGGCCGAAGTGCTGGTGTTTCAGCTATCAAAACCTTTGGAAAACTCGGCAAGAATAGCAAGTACAACTTTATCGGTTGGATTGGTGCCTTTGCCCTTTTTATCCTTTTATCGTTTTACAGTGTTATTGGAGGATGGATTCTAGTCTATCTAGGCATTGAGTTTGGGAAATTGTTCCAACTTGGTGGAACGGGGGATTACGCTCAGTTATTTACTTCAATCATTTCAAATCCAGCCATTGCCCTAGGAGCTCAAGCAGCCTTTATCTTATTGAATATCTTTATTGTATCACGTGGGGTTCAAAAAGGGATTGAAAGAGCTTCGAAAGTCATGATGCCTCTTCTCTTTATCATCTTTGTCGTCATCATCGGACGCTCTCTCAGTTTGCCAAATGCCATGGAAGGGGTTCTTTACTTCCTCAAACCAGACTTTTCAAAACTGACCAGTGCTGGTCTCCTCTATGCTCTGGGACAATCTTTCTTTGCCCTCTCACTAGGGGTTACAGCCATGCTGACCTATGCTTCTTACTTGGATAAGAAAACCAATCTGGTCCAGTCAGGAATCTCCATCGTAGCCATGAACATCTCGGTATCCATCATGGCGGGTCTAGCCATTTTCCCAGCCATGTCAGCCTTCAATATCCAATCTGAAGGAGGACCGAGCCTGCTCTTTATCGTCTTGCCTCAACTCTTTGACAAGATGCCTTTTGGAACCATTTTCTACATCCTCTTCCTCTTGCTCTTCCTCTTTGCGACAGTCACTTCTTCTGTCGTTATGCTGGAAATCAATGTGGGCAATATCACCAATCAGGACAACAGCAAACGTGCCAAATGGAGTGCCATTTTAGGAATCTTGACCTTTGTCTTTGGAATTCCTTCAGCCCTATCTTACGGTGTCATGGCGGATGTTCACATCTTTGGGAAGACCTTCTTTGACGCTATGGACTTCTTGGTTTCCAATCTCCTTATGCCATTTGGAGCTCTCTGCCTTTCACTCTTTACAGGCTATATTTTTAAGAAGGCTCTTGCCATGGAGGAACTACACCTTGATGAAACAGCATGGAAACAGGGACTGTTCCAAGTCTGGCTCTTCCTTCTTCGTTTCATCATTCCAATCATCATCATCGTGGTCTTCATCGCCCAATTTATGTAATCAAAAAGGACTTGAGTAATAAACTCAGGCCCTTTCTTTTTTATGGATGGCTAACAATCAATTCCAAATCTTGTCCTTCCAAGGTCCAAGCTTCAACATCACTTGGTAAGATAAAGTGGCTGCCTTTTTGGATTGGATAGTTTTTCCCATCGACAGTCAGTTGACCTTGACCAGCCAAGACACTGAATAAGCTGTAGACAGCCGTCTTTTCGAAGTCAACTTTTCCAGTAATTTCCCACTTGTAGACAGCAAAGAAATCATTTGATACAAGAAGAGTTGAAAGCAAATCATCTGCTTTAACAGTTACAGGACGGCTATTTGCAGGCTCACCAATGTTCAAAACATCGATAGATTTTTCAAGGTGAAGTTCACGCAAGTTGCCATTATCATCCTTACGGTCAAAGTCATAGACACGGTACGTGGTATCGCTAGATTGCTGGGTTTCAAGAATCAAGATACCTGCACCGATGGCGTGCATGGTGCCACTTGGCACATAGAAGAAATCTCCAGCCTTAACAGGGACTTTTGTTAATAGACCATCCCAGTTTTTAGCTTCGATTTGCTGGCGAAGTTCTTCTTTTGACTTGGCATTGTGACCATAGATAATCTCTGAACCTTCATCCGCAGCGATGATGTACCAGCATTCTGTTTTTCCGAGTTCGCCTTCATGCTCCAGTCCATAAGCATCGTCTGGGTGAACTTGAACGCTGAGCCAGTCGTTAGCATCCAGAATCTTAGTCAAAAGCGGAAATACAGGTTCTGGACGATTGCCAAACAATTCACGGTGCTCTGCATATAAAGTAGCAAGATCTGTTCCCTCGTAGCGACCATTGGCAACTTTAGAGACACCATTTGGATGGGCTGAGATAGCCCAATATTCCCCTATTTTTTCACTTGGGATGTCATAGCCAAACTCATCACGTAGCTTGGTTCCACCCCAAATTTTTTCTTGCATAACTGATTGTAAAAATAATGGTTCTGACATCATATTCTCCTGTCTGATTTTTCTCCCCTCATTATAGCAAAAAAAGAGTTCGAATTGAACTCTTTTTAACATCTTATAAAGTAGGGAGAAAATTTTATAAAAATAGTAACGATATACTTTTTTCTTTGATAGAGACGAACATAAAAGACTCTTGTAAAGCTAGCTGTCACTGGACTTTTTCCCTCAACTCTCATTCAAAAATTACTTTAATGAAGCATCTATTTTCATAAACGAACAAAACTGAAACCAGTCTTCTTTTTAAATCAAAGCTGTAATAGCCGTCACAAGGCCAAAAACAATACCTGGAGCATTGGCAGCAGCAAGAGGAATATCTCTTTCTTTCTTGAAAAGACCGTAGTAAACCCAGAGACTACAGTTGAGGGCAGCAACCAAGGGCTGGATGAAATTTCCTTTTTGACCAGCCAGATTGTTCATAATTTGTGGGAAGTAAGACACATACATCATAACAGACATGAAGGTCGCCACCCAACCCGAAACTTTCATTTGTTTTTCGGATATTTTCAAAACCTCTTTTATTCTTTTATGCTTTTTATTTTATAATATGATGCAAAAATAAGCAAGAGTTTGAGAGTTTTGTTATAAAAATGTAAACTATTACAATCTTGTGATAAGAAAGAAGAGTGAAGCTAGGAAAAGTATATATAATCAGAAAAACGTATATTATTATGTATTGAAAAATCTTGATACTGGGTGTTTTATTGCTGAAATATTTACTTTATTTTCTGATAAAACTGACTTTTAAACCAGAATCAATATATTCCTAAATCTACAACTTGTTGATATCTACTTTCATCATCAATATGATGGGCAATTTCTAACATCATAACAGGAAGAGAAAACAGTAATTCATGTACCATGAAAGCATTTTCTTTATCTAGGTTTGCGGTCACTTCATCAGCCAATAACAGATTTTTTCTACGAAGAAGAAAACGTGCCAATTCAATCCTTACTCTTTGTCCCCCAGAAATATTCTCCCCGTTATTTTTGATAATAAAATCCATCCCACCCGTCAATTCAAAATCTAGTTTGACTTGTTTCAAAACAGCAAGCAACTCTTCCTCAGAAAATTCTTGTCCTAAGGTCAAATTATAACGCACTGTATCGTTAAAGAGAAATGGATGTTGGCTAATAATTCCTATACTGGATACAAAACTTGATGTACATTCATTAACAGTTGTCACACCGATAATTTCTCCCTCATCTGCTATTTCTTCTCCAGTAATGAGTCGAAACAAGGTTGACTTACCACAACCACTCGGTCCTTTGATTAAAACTTTCTGACCTACTTGAACATCCAAATTTAGATGAGTAAAAAGTTGTCTGTCACCATAGGATTTACTTAAATTTTTAATGTGCAGAGTATGCAATTCTTGCGCATCTTTTTTATCTATCTGTTTTACATCTCCTATTTCTAATACTCCAAAAATCTTATCTGCTGTCGTTTTTGCCCCTTGTATATCTACAGCATCATACATAATAGTCTGAATAGGGCTCACTAGCTGACCTGCTGCGATATACATAGCAACAAGACTTGCCACTGACACTTTCTGCCCAGCCATAGCAAAGTAAAAACCTAAAACAAGTGGTAAAACTTGGCTTAAAAAGACCATGAAACCGTTGCAAAAGAAAATTATATTATGGGTAAAGCAAAATTTTTGAATGGCTAGTTGATAATGTCTATTAATCTTCCAAAATCTGTTCTGATTTTCAGAAATTGCTTGGTTCATGAGTAGAGTATATGCTCCTCGGATACTATCAGATACTTGATTATGCACTTCTACTCTGCCTTGAGCCATGTCATCACCAGTATGTTTGAGTCTTTTATTCATCAAGAACTGAGGAATAGGACGTAAAATAGTGAAAAAGACAAAAATACTACCTAGTAACAAATTTTGCGAAATAATATAAATCGCTGTTAGTAATGCTACAAAGCTCCAGCAAATGATATTAACGTATTTTTCTAAGTAATTATCCCCCAAATACTCCATATCTTGTGTGAGCATGGTGATTTTTTCATCTTCGTTAAAATCTTTATTTATCATCAGCTTGTCAAATAAATCTGCCCTCATATTCATTTGAATTTCACGTCTAAAAACATTATGTGTATGATTACAAAAGAGCATTAAGCTATACAAGACGAAGTATACTGTAAAGCCAAAAACAGCAAACTGTGTGATTTTAGAATAAGTCAGTTCTCCTTGATTTAAGGACAAGGCTTGTGATACGACTAAGGGTTGAGCAAGAGCCAAACCTCCATTTGCCAGTGCACCAATGATTGTATAAAACTTCGTTTTCTTATCCAGATAGTGAAATATTTTATTCATAATGCCCTCCTAGAAAAATAGAGAGACTAGCCACCCTCTCCATTTTTATATAAACTTAACAAATATTACAATTATTGCTTACAACTTCAGGTTTTTTACAACCTTTTTATTTTTCTTGATAGATATTTTTGCTTACCCTTCTCTAGTCAACATCTAAAATATCTTAATAGCATCCAGAAATAGCATAAAGTGCTAGATTTTTAAGAATTTTCTCTTGCATATTCTTACAAATCACAGAAGAGCTTAATTCCGTAATATGCTTGGCCATTGGACAAAAGCCTAATTTACAAATCAAAACAAAGAGACATATTTTACAATCTTCTCTAACAGATAGAAATCATCCTTTCATATGAATCTTGTTTTTGTGCTGTTATATTTTTATTATAAGGTTTTAGAAAAACGCTGTCAATTGTTTATGTGCAATTGCTTTATGTTAAAAAGACCGGATTGCTCCGATCTTTCAATAATTCATACTCTTAATTTCTGTTTTAAAAATAGCTAAGGTTAACGTCCACTTATTTCATACGATAAAAATCAATCACTAGACCAGCAGGCCCTTTAACTAATAAGGACTCTGTTCCCCAATCCGTTTCACAAGGACCGTGTAAAATCTCGATATCAATCTCTTTTAAACGTTGGTAATTCTGGTCTACATCCTCAACCTCGATATGAATAATGATTCCTGACTGAAAATCTTCCAAAGGAATCAAATGATTTTGGGACAACATCAGACAGTGACTGCCAATCGTAAACTGAGCAAAACTGTCATCAACATAATCGGACTTTTTATCCAAAATACGCTCCAAGTCAGCACAGACTTGGGGAACATCTGAAACGATAATATCTAATTGATTTAAATTCATTTACTATCCTCCATAAAAGACCGGATTGCTCCGATCTGTTTGATTCATAAAATGCAAAAATGAATAGCTTTTGTCAATTAATGGATTGATTAATCGTCAGTAAGCCGTGGTTAATTATTGCTGCAATATCTTCAAGGCCATGCAAAATAAAACTTCCTATAATCAGTCCTATAATAACTGAACAGATAATCATGGTCATACAGATTAGATAAACATCCTTTTTTTGCATCTCTTTCCTCCTAATGAAATAAGAAAATCCAATTACTACAGCTATTTAAAAAATATTTCTCCTTTCCATATCAGTTTTATTTTCTGCTATTATATTTTTATTATAAGATTTTGAGAAAACGCTGTCAATTATTTATGTGCAATTTCTTTATATAAAAAAAGACCGGATTACTCCGACCTTTCAATAGTTCATATTCTCACATTCTGTTTTAAGAATCATTGTGGTTAACTTCAAACGACTAAGTGTCCTAATTCATACGATAAAAATCAATCACTAGACCAGCAGGACCTTTAACTAATAAGGACTCTGTTCCCCAATCCGTTTCACAAGGACCGTGTAAAATCTCGATATCAATCTCTTTTAAACGTTGGTAATTCTGGTCTACATCCTCAACCTCGATATGAATAATGATTCCTGACTGAAAATCTTCCAAAGGAATCAAATGATTTTGGGACAACATCAGACAGTGACTGCCAATCGTAAACTGAGCAAAACTGTCATCAACATAATCGGACTTTTTATCCAAAATACGCTCCAAGTCAGCACAGACTTGGGGAACATCTGAAACGATAATATCTAATTGATTTAAATTCATTTACTATCCTCCATAAAAAGACCGGATTGCTCCGATCTTTTCAAGTTTCTCTCTATGAAAATCAAAGAATAAACAAGGCATCAAACCGCAGGCAGTACTGGAGTACGGCAAGGTGAAGATAACGCAGTTTACATTTGATTTTCGACGAGAGAAATTATTTAATTGCGCGTGATTGCAAACCTTCTTCTTCCAAGAAGAGGCGGAATGGTACGAGTTCTTCTGCTTCGTATTTTTCCTTGAAGGCTTTGATTGCTTCTTCTGAGTGAAGTTTTGGATCCAATTCAAGTACTTCTACTGGAAGCGGACGGTGTTCAGTGATGCGAGCATCGATAACAACAGTTTTACCTTCTTTGCTCAATTTAACAGCTTCTGCAACCACTGCATCGATGTCTTCGATACGGTCAACTGTAAATCCAACAGCTCCTTGAGCTTCAGCGATTTTCGCATAATCAGCATTAGGGAAGTCACAACCAAACAAGTGTTTGTTTGTGTCTTCGTATTTGT
>CAURHZ010000026.1:0-10364 GCA_963524345.1 uncultured Streptococcus sp. | reverse complement strand
AACGACTAGATTCCCCGCATTAAACTGTTCAATATTTGCATAAGAAAAGGTTTGGATTTTGCGGAAGGCATCCTCCCGAAGGTCGGATGACACTCCTTGGGCAATATAGGCTGCAAGGACAACATTGAGACCACCAGCAACTAGACCGACCAAGGCCACACCAATCAACCAAGCCCCGATACTATAAATGGCTTCATATTTCCCAGCAAGTAGGGCGTCTAACACTTCCTGCAGATAACGCGGTTGCAGAAGTGAACTAGCAACCATCAAGCCTGTCATCAGGAGCGAGGCCAGAGCCTGCCACTTGTAGGTTTTGATTTTCTGAATCAGCATATTTTCTCCTTAAAAAATAGACAAAAGGGAGCGACAATGCGTCAGCTCCTTTTCATTCTGTTTGTGTGATGTTATTCTAGCAAAAAAGTGGGGGATTGTCAAAGAAGTCTCCTTGATATAGCTAGAATGACTAGTCATTCTTTCTTTATAATTTTTGTTTTAACTCAACCAAGACATTCATAGCCTGCATGGGTGTCATGTTGTAAATGTCCAATTTAGCTAATTCTGCTAGGATAGGATGCTCTGCTGGCGCGTCAAAGAGTGAAATTTGTTCAGTGACAGCACTTGTTTGCCTCATTGGAGCAGGACTTTCTGTCCCTTGATTCTCTAACTGAGTCAAAATCTTATCCGCCCTTGCTAAAAGATCTGCCGGTAAACCAGCAATCTTGGCAACATGGATACCATAGGATTTATCAGCTGGACCTGGTTCAATCTTATGAAGGAAGGTCACCTGCCCATCCTGCTCTAAGGTTGCTACGTGGACATTGACCAAGTGTTCCAAGCTAGACTCCAGACTAGTCAACTCATGGTAGTGGGTCGCAAAGAGGGTCTTGGCTCCGATATGCTCATGGATGTATTCGATGATGGACTGAGCCAGAGCCATCCCGTCATAAGTTGCAGTTCCCCGACCTAACTCATCAAAGAGAATCAAGGAATTCTTGGTCGCATGCGAGATGGCATTGTTGGCCTCCATCATCTCTACCATAAAGGTTGACTGACCTGAAACCAAATCATCTGCTGCTCCGATACGGGTAAAGATAGCATCAAAAATCGGTAAATGGGCACTTTCTGCTGGCACATAAGAACCCAGCTGGGCCATCACCGCCGTCATGGCTAATTGACGCATGTAGGTTGACTTCCCACTCATGTTTGGCCCTGTAATCAGTTGAATACTGGTATCTTCTGCCATCTGAATCGTATTGGGAATATAGGTCTGAGCCCCCATGACCTTTTCAACGACAGCATGGCGCCCTTTCTGAATATCAATTTGTGAGTCGTCGCCAAACTCAGGTCGAATCAAATGCTGGGTTTCAGCCACAACCGCCAGACTTTGCAAAACATCAACTGTCGCAATCCCTTGAGCTAGAGACTGCAAACGCTGGATGTACTTGCTGACCTCTTCACGAATGCGCATAAAAATTTCGTACTCTAGGTTAGCTGACTTCTCACGCGCCTCCAACATATCTCCCTCGATACGGGCTAATTCTTCGGTTCCAAAGCGTTCTGAGTTTTTCAGCGTCGCCTTGCGGAAAAAGTGAGCAGGCACATTTCCCAGTTGTGAATTGGTCACATGGAAATAGTAGCCATCCTTTTTATTGTAGTCAATCTTAAGCGTGCTGATACCAGAGTTTTCGCGTTCCTTAGCCTCAATCTCAGCAATCCAGCTAGTCCCTTCTCTGAGCACTCGGCGGTATTTATCCAAAGTCTCATCAAATCCCGTCCGGATAATCCCACCATCTGTAATCGCATGAGGAGCTTCAGGAGCAATCGCTGCGCTAATCAAACTCTCCAACTCAGGGATTCCATCCAGTTGTACGATGAGATAGGCTAGAGCAGGTTGCTCCATCCCTTCTAAAATCGCACGAATCCGTGGCACACTAGATAAGGTGGTCGCCAACTGCAAGAGATCCTTGGGATTGGTTTTGCCAAAAGAAACTCGACTAGCTAAGCGTTCGATATCATAAACACCCTTGAGACTGTCTGTCAAATCACTGCGCTCAAAGAAATGGTCGAGAAAGACCTGCACCACTTCTTGGCGTTGGACGATTCGTTCCTTATCAATCAGGGGGCGATGAATCCAAGACCGCAAGAGCCGCATACCCATAGCTGTTTTGGTTTCATCCAAAAGCCAGAAAAGACTGCCTTGCTTCTTGCCTGACCGAGCATTCTCAACCAAATCCAGACTAGCCTTGGTCGCATAATCCATCTGCAAGAAATCCTTGATTTCATAGCGGATAACAGGTTTGAGGTGGTTCAATTCCCTCATCTGAGTTCGATGGACATACTGGAGCAACTTACTAGATGCCGCTTGCTCCACAGCTGCTAATCGTGAATCCAGTAAATGAAGGTCTTCAAAGCCTTCTTTTTCATATGAAAGTACCAGATTCATCTGACGACTAAGGATTTGTTCCTCTTCCTCAGACAAGTCATAACCCAGCACCACTTCTCGCGCCTTGAGATTACGGATTTCCCCACAAACCAGCGTGAAATCCAAAAGACCTGTCACATAAAAATCACCCGTCACCAGGTCCATATAAGCTAGGCCAAATTGATTGCCAGCACGGTCTATGGCAACCAAGAAGTTGTTCTGACTGTCCGGCTTACTACTGTCGACCACTGTCCCTGGCGTAATGACCTGAACAACCTCTCGTTTCACAACTCCAACAGCTTGTTTAGGATCTTCCATCTGCTCTGCGATAGCTACCTTATAGCCCTGCTCAATCAAGACATCGATATACTGTTGTGCAGAATGATAGGGAACACCCGCCATAGGAATCGGATTGTCGGCATTCTTGTTACGACTCGTTAAGGAAATTTCCAGAATCTGCGCAGCATTGACCGCATCCTCATAAAATAATTCATAAAAATCACCCATCCGAAAGAGCAAAAAAGCATCTGGATATTGCTTTTTAATATCCACATACTGTTGCATGCCGGGTGATAGCTTTTCTGTCGCCATTTTCCGTCTCTCCTTGTCAAAAATAAGTCTTGAGAGCAACTCTCAAGACCTTACTTATCTTTCATCAAATCTAGCAAACGATCTTCCATGAGTTTGGCAACGTGCTGGTCTCGACAAATGACCAATAAGGTATTGGCACCAGCAACTGTTCCTAAAATCCATTCATCCTTGTTTGCATCTACAATATTTGCCAAAACAGAGGCTTCCCCCAATTTGGTATGAAGCACCAAGGTAAACTCTGCTCTTGCAACGCCTTCTAAATGATGAGACAAAAATTCCACCAAATCAATCTTTTCTGTCTCATTTGCTAGTACATAATACACCATATCATTTTTCTTGACCTTGGTCAAGCCGATTTCGCGCAAATCACGAGACAGGGTTGTCTGCGTCACAAAGACATTGTGCGCCTCCAACCGATCTTGAATTTCCTTTTGTGTACTTAATTTCTCCTCAGTAATCATTTTTTTTATTAACTGATGACGATCTCTTTTTCTCATAAAATCCTCTTATGTGAATATTTATAACTAATTTTATAACTATATTATACCAAAAAAATAGGAGATTTCAAAAATTTTTTCTTCTTTCTTTAAAATTGTGATAAAATAGTAGAAAAGTCCAAAAAGGAGCTCTTAATGAATACAAAAGAATTGATTGCTAGCGAGTTGGCTAGCGTCATTGATAGCCTGGACCAAGAGGCTATTTTAAATTTACTGGAAACCCCTAAAAACTCAGAAATGGGAGACATTGCTTTCCCTGCTTTTTCTCTTGCAAAAGTCGAACGTAAAGCGCCACAAATGATTGCTGCTGACCTGGCTGAAAAGATTAACAGCCAAGTCTTTGAAAAGGTTGTTGCAACTGGGCCTTACGTCAACTTTTTCCTTGATAAATCTGCCATTTCTGCTCAAGTATTGCAAGCTGTTATCACTGAAAAAGAACACTATGCTGACCAACATATTGGCAAACAAGAAAATGTTGTGATCGACATGTCTAGTCCTAATATCGCTAAACCATTTTCTATCGGTCACCTGCGTTCAACTGTTATCGGAGATAGCTTGTCACATATTTTCCAAAAAATCGGTTATCAAACGGTTAAGGTCAATCATTTGGGAGACTGGGGTAAACAGTTTGGGATGCTAATTGTAGCCTACAAAAAATGGGGAGACGAAGAAGCTGTAAAAGCTCATCCAATCGATGAACTTCTTAAACTCTATGTCCGCATCAATGCTGAAGCTGAAAATGATCCTAGCTTGGATGAAGAAGCACGCGAATGGTTCCGTAAACTTGAAAATGGAGATGAGGAAGCTCTCGCTCTTTGGCAATGGTTCCGTGATGAAAGTTTAGTAGAATTCAACCGCCTTTACAATGAATTGCAAGTCGAATTTGACAGCTACAATGGAGAAGCCTTCTACAACGATAAGATGGATGCAGTTGTAGACATTCTTTCTGAAAAAGGCCTTCTTGTTGAGTCAGAAGGTGCCCAAGTTGTGAATCTAGAGAAATATGGAATTGAACATCCAGCCCTTATCAAGAAATCTGATGGTGCAACTCTCTATATCACACGTGACTTGGCTGCGGCCCTTTACCGTAAAAACGAATACCAATTTGCTAAATCTATCTACGTCGTTGGTCAAGAGCAATCTGCCCACTTTAAACAACTCAAAGCTGTCTTGAAAGAGATGGGCTACGACTGGAGTGAAGACATTACTCACGTTCCTTTTGGTTTGGTTACAAAAGAAGGGAAAAAACTCTCTACTCGTAAAGGAAATGTCATCTTGCTAGAGCCTACAGTTGCAGAAGCTGTTAGTCGCGCTAAGGCCCAAATCGAAGCTAAAAATCCTGAACTTGAAAATAAAGATCAGGTAGCGCATGCTGTTGGGGTTGGAGCCATTAAATTCTATGACCTCAAGACCGACCGTACAAATGGGTATGACTTTGACCTAGAAGCTATGGTATCCTTCGAGGGTGAAACTGGACCTTATGTTCAATATGCCTACGCTCGTATCCAATCTATCTTACGCAAAGCGGATTTCAAACCAGAAACAGCTGGCAACTATAGCTTGAATGATACTGAAAGCTGGGAAATCATCAAACTCATCCAAGACTTCCCACGTATTATCAACCGTGCGGCGGATAACTTTGAACCTTCTATCATTGCTAAATTTGCAATTAGCCTGGCTCAAGCCTTTAACAAATACTATGCACATACGCGCATCTTGGATGAAAGCCCAGAACGCGACAGCCGTCTAGCCCTTAGCTACGCAACAGCAGTCGTTCTCAAAGAAGCCCTTCGCTTGCTTGGAGTAGAAGCACCTGAGAAGATGTAAATCGCCAAAGTTACTTGATTGCAAAGCAATCTAAGTAACTAACGCCAAATCCTATCAGGGATTTGGCTAGGCGCTTCACTAGTTCTGGGACATAAATATTATCGATTTATGTTCCAGAACGTCGTAACCAAAGATACTTGTCTAAACGCTTTACTAATTCATCTAACCCAATAATATCGATTTGGTTTGGTTCATGTCGTAATCTTTTAATTACTTGATTGTAAAGCAATCTAAGTAACTGACGTCCAATCCTATACGGGATTTTGTTTAGAGGTCTATCAAAAATCTTATCAAGTTTTGCTGACTTGTTCTGCTATTTTAGGTCCACTAAATCGATTTATTCACTACTACTTCTTTATCATACGGGGAGATATCCTATGAGCCAATATGCTTATGTCCTAGTTGTAATTAGCTTGGTGTTCCTTTTTCTGCTCAATAAGTACGAGAAAGAGAGACTGCAAAAGCTCTACCAAGAACAACTTTTGAAGGATGAAACATTTAGGGCTGACATCAAAGAGAAAATTCAAACGACTGAAAATATCAATGATGTCATTGCTTACATTAATAAAACTTATCATCTGGGAATGTTGCTATCAAAAGACATTACAGATCAATTGAAATAAAGCTAGCTATTCTTTAAGGAATATAAAAACCGGGACTAAGAGTTTAATACTTAGCCTCGGTTTTTATATATTTTCAAGTAACAAAGCCACCACTACCCAGCAATGCAAGTGCAAAATCCTCTAGAATATGATAGAATAATGGAAAGGACTCTATTAAGGAGGAAATCATGGAAAAACAAACCGTCGCCGTCTTGGGGCCTGGTTCTTGGGGAACGGCCCTTTCACAAGTCTTAAATGACAATGGACACGAGGTACGTATTTGGGGAAATCTGCCTGAGCAAATCAATGAAATTAATACCAATCATACTAACAAACACTACTTTAAAGATGTCGTTCTAGATGAAAATATCATTGCCTACACCGACTTAGCAGAGGCATTGAAAGATGTAGATGCGATTTTGTTTGTTGTCCCAACAAAAGTGACACGACTTGTTGCCCAGCAAGTTGCACAAACCTTGGACCATAAGGCTATCATCATGCACGCATCAAAGGGATTAGAGCATGATAGCCATAAACGATTATCAACCATCCTTGAAGAAGAAATTCCTGAACATCTCCGCAGTGATATTGTCGTTGTTTCAGGACCTAGTCATGCGGAAGAAACCATTGTACGTGACCTGACTTTAATCACTGCTGCTTCTAAAGATTTACAAACAGCTCAATACGTTCAGGAGCTCTTTAGTAATCACTACTTCCGACTTTATACCAATACGGATGTTATCGGGGTCGAAACCGCTGGTGCTCTTAAAAACATTATCGCTGTCGGTGCCGGAGCTTTACATGGTCTGGGATTTGGGGACAATGCCAAGGCGGCCATCATCGCTCGAGGTCTGGCAGAAATTACCCGCCTAGGAGTGGCACTCGGTGCCAGTCCATTGACCTATAGTGGCTTATCTGGTGTGGGAGATTTGATTGTAACGGGAACCTCCATCCACTCTCGCAACTGGAGAGCCGGCGATGCCCTTGGTCGTGGAGAATCCCTAGCTGATATCGAAGCCAATATGGGCATGGTGATTGAAGGAATCTCAACGACTAAAGCAGCCTATGAACTAGCTCAAGAACTTGGGGTTTATATGCCAATCACACAGGCTATTTACCAAGTTATCTACCACGGAACCAATATCAAAGACGCCATTTACGACATCATGAACAATGAATTTAAAGCAGAGAATGAGAGGTCTTAACCCTCTAAAGAAAGGATTCTTATGACACCAAAAGTTAGAAAGGCAGTCATCCCTGCCGCTGGACTCGGGACTCGATTTTTACCAGCAACCAAAGCCCTTGCTAAAGAAATGTTGCCAATTGTAGACAAACCAACTATCCAATTTATCGTGGAAGAGGCTCTTAAATCAGGTATCGAAGATATTCTGGTTGTCACTGGTAAGTCAAAACGTTCTATTGAGGACCACTTTGACTCAAACTTTGAGCTTGAGTACAACCTCCGAGAAAAAGGCAAAACGGATCTATTAAAATTAGTAGATGAAGCAACTGGCATGCGCCTCCATTTCATTCGCCAAACTCACCCTCGTGGTCTTGGAGACGCTGTCCTACAAGCCAAAGCTTTTGTAGGGAATGAGCCTTTCGTTGTTATGCTGGGTGATGACCTTATGGATATCACAGATGAGAATTCCGTTCCTTTGACAAAACAACTGATGAATGATTACGAAAAGACACACGCATCAACCATTGCTGTCATGCCCGTACCACACGAAGACGTTTCATCATATGGAGTCATTGCTCCTCAAGGCGAAGGAATCAATGGACTCTATAGCGTTGAAACTTTCGTTGAAAAACCAGCTCCCGAAGATGCACCAAGTGATTTAGCAATTATCGGTCGCTATCTTCTCACACCAGAAATTTTTGACATCCTCGAAAAGCAAGCTCCTGGTGCTGGAAATGAAATCCAGCTTACTGATGCTATTGATACGCTTAATAAAACACAGCGTGTTTTCGCTCGTGAATTTACAGGAGCTCGTTACGACGTTGGGGATAAATTCGGCTTTATGAAAACATCTATTGACTACGCCCTCAAACATCCACAAGTCAAAGATGACTTGAAAGATTACCTCATCCAACTTGGAAAAGAATTAGCTGAGAAGGACTAAAATAAAAAGATAAGGTTCAAAAAATGCCTTATCTTTTTTCATTACACAAATTTTCATCCCATTCCCTTGTAGAAAAGCAGGACTGCGAATCCTACGAACAACACTAACGCTACCAGTCTCTGACTAGCGCTATACATCCGTCTTTCTCCTCGAACTGGAAAGATAATTGCTAGAAATGCGCCACCAACTGCACCTCCGATATGACCTGCTAGACTGATTCCTGGAATCAGAACACTTCCAATAATGTTAATCACAAAAAGTGTTAGATAAGATTGACCTAGCTGTTGGATATAAGGATTACGCGTAGCATAGCGAAGAATGATAATCGCTGCAAACAGACCATAAAGAGAAGTGGATGCACCTGCTGCTAAGGATTTGGGACTAAATACAAAAACAAAGAGATTGCCCATCATTCCTGATAAAAGATAGAGAAAGAAAAACTGCTTGGATCCAAAATTCTCCTCTACTTGCCTACCAAGATAATAAATAGACAGCATATTAACAATGAAATGTTCCCACCCAATATGAACAAAAATGGCAGAGAATAGACGCCAAACCTGCTCTGGAAAGAGGCGAATGGCAGGCCCGTACATGGCTCCAAATCGAAATAGGGTATCTGCCCTGTCAAAGTTTCCACCTGTGGTCACCAACATTAGTAGAAATACCAAGGCCGTCACTAAGAGAAAGAAACTCGTCACAGGATAACGTCTGTCAAAGATTTCCTTCATCAACCAAAACCTCCTGAACAGGAATATCATGATTTTCAGGCATGAATTGCTGAACTTGACAAGGATAGATTGTACTCATACTATGACCAGTAAAATGTTCTAGATAGCGGTCATAATAACCTCCACCGTATCCAATCCGATATCCTTCCGTCGTAAAAGCCAAGCCAGGAACATGAATCAAATCAATCTGAGAGGCATCCACCACTTCCAAATCTCCCTGTGGTTCCAGTAAGCCAAAGGAAGTTTTGACCAACTGCTGCGGATTATAGACTACAAAGTCCATGCGCCCCTTGGGATAGGTTTTTGGTATGAGAACCTTCTTGCCATCCCTCAGCGCCTGCTCAATCAGTTCCTGCGTTTGAAACTCATGAGGAAAAGAGAGATAGGTTGCGATAACCTTGGCTTCTTGGCAGAAGGGATGTTTCAAAAATTGATCCGTTAAAGCTTGATCCATAGCCTGTTTTTGCTCTCTAGGTATAGCCTTCATTTCCTGCAAGACTTGCTTGCGTAGTTCTGCTTTCATAGACAAATCCTCTACTCTGCTGCCTTCTTTTTCAGGAAACTAGAGACCGCATCCACCCCAATAGCTAATGCCTCTTCCTTAGGAGTCATCTGAGGGTGATGAAGGGCGTAGGGACTATCAATACCAAGCCAAAACATAACGCCGTCTACCTTCGAAAGGAGATAACCAAAGTCCTCGCCTGTCATAGCAGGTTCGATATCAATCAACTCGATTCCCTCTTTCTCTTCAAAGAAATCCATCAGTTCACGCGCCAAGGCTGGATTGTTCTCCACAGGCAAGTAGCCCCCTTGTTTAAGTTCGACTTCGACTTCCATATCAAAGGCAGCTGCAACACCTTCTGCAACTGTTTTAACCCTCTTTTGCACCAAGAGGCTCATGTCCTGTGTCAAGGCACGAATGGTTCCATGTAAAAAGGCTGTGTCTGTGATGACATTGTTAGTGGTTCCAGCTTGGAAAACTCCAAAGGTCACCACCGCTCCCTCGATTGGGTTGACATTGCGGCTAACCACTGACTGCACTTGGGTAACAAAGTAACTAGCCGCCACCAAAGCGTCATTGGCTTCATGTGGAAAGGCTGCATGCCCTCCTTTTCCTTTGAAACGAATCTTCACCTCACAGGTCCCTGCAAAGAGCGTATGGGTATTGGTCGCGATCTGGCCGACTTTCAAATCTGGCCGGACATGGAGACCATAAAATTGGTCTGGCAACCAGTCTCCAAAAGCACCATCCTCATACATGAGCATGCCTCCAGCTTCATTTTCTTCAGCAGGCTGAAATAGGAAGAGCAGATTATTCTTGGGTTGCTCCTCAAGGGCGCGCTCAAGACAACCCAAGGCAATGGTCATATGAAAATCATGTCCACAAGCGTGCATACGATCTTGGTGCTGAGAAGCAAAAGGAAGGCCTGTTTGTTCGACGATCGGCAGACCATCAATATCTGTCCGCCAACCAATGGTACGCTCTGGCTGACTTCCCTGCAAATAAACCAAAATCCCTGTCCGCCAAGTTCGAACTTGGACAAAATCCTTGCCCGCAGTCAATTTTTCAA
>CAURHZ010000025.1:0-10544 GCA_963524345.1 uncultured Streptococcus sp. | reverse complement strand
AAGGCATCCTGACTCGAGTTACGAGTTGCTTGAGAGAAACCATTTTCTAAAGCTGGGAAGTCTGCTGGAGTCACTTCAACTGGATCACGTCCATCGATGATAGCTTCTACTTCTGCAGCCAATTCTGGGTGAGCTTCTTTATAATCAGCAACTAATTTAGTCCAAGTTTGATAAGCTGATGCGCCACGGTCTGCAACATTTTCTTTGAAATCAGCATATACTTGTTCTGGGATTTCAAATGGTTCATAGTCCCAACCAAGCGCTTGGCGAGTTGCTGCAGTTTCATCTACTCCAAGAGGAGCACCGTGTACAGCATTAGTTCCTTGTTTGTTCGGAGAACCGTATCCAATTACAGTCTTCACTTCAATCAATGATGGTTTGCCTGAAGCTTTTGCTGTTTCGATAGCAGCATGGATTGCTTCCAAGTCTGTTCCATCTTCAACCAAGGCTGTATGCCAACCGTAGGCATTGTAACGGTCACGAACACTTTCTGTAAAGGAATCTTTTGTCTCACCATCCAAGTTGATGTCATTTGAATCATAAAGAACAACCAACTTGTCTAGTTTTTGCAAGCCTGCGTATGAAGCCGCCTCGCTTGAGACACCTTCCATCAAGTCTCCGTCTCCACAGATAACATAAGTATAGTGGTCAAAGATATTGTAGCCTTCGCGGTTATATTTGGCTGCCAAGAAACGTTCTGCTTGGGCAAAACCAGTGGCAGTTGAAATCCCTTGACCTAGAGGACCTGTCGTAGCATCAATCCCTGCTGTATGGCCAAATTCTGGGTGACCTGGTGTTTTTGAACCCCATTGACGGAAGCTTTTGATCTCATCCATACTAACATCTTCAAAGCCAGAAAGGTGAAGAAGGGCATAAAGCAACATAGAGCCATGACCTGCTGAAAGAATAAAACGGTCGCGGTTAATCCAGTTTGGTTGAGCTGGATTGATACGAAGTTGTTTTGTAAAGAGGCTGTAAGCCATCGGAGCCGCTCCCATAACCACACCTGGGTGACCTGAGTTGGCTTTGTTGATAGCGTCAATACCTAGGAAACGGATTGCATTAACAGATAGATTTGACATAGAATTTCCTTTCTATTTGAGGTGATTATTGAATCACACATTCTATTTTACTATTATATGAAAAAATAGATAGAATAGCAATTAAACAATTCGGCGCTAGATAAGTCTCCTATTTTCTACTCTCTTGTCGCCTGATAGTAGGGAAGTAAGCGTTTATAAGCATCTTCTAATTTTTCTAAAATCACTTCTAATGATTGATTTTCAATAAAAGAAACATCTGCTTTAACTAACACTTTTCGGATTTCTTGACTTCCTACCTTCTCGACTAAAACCTGACGATTTTCTTCGTTCGCATCCCACCGTTGACTTTCCCCATCTGAGTAGGATAGATAATAAATCCCTTCAACGGTTGGAATTTCTAAAACTTTGGCCTGCTTACCTAGAGTTTGCTCATCTTTCTTGCGCTCGATGAAACTGACTTCTAAGGAAATACCAAAATCAGAAGGATTCCCGTATAAACGTAAGGCTAGCATAGGTTCTGTCACTTTCCCCTCACGTTGTAGATAAACCCAAAAATGTGGTCTCAAACGCTGGGCCTGATTCATCCACTGGCTAGTCTGCTGAAGTTGCCATTCTGGATGACTGGTTTGAAATGCTTTAGCCAATTCTGTAAAGGCTTTTCGAGCCTCTTGACCTTTATGGCGGAATTCCAGCATTTTCTCTCGTTCTTCCCCAGCTTTATCTGGATTACGGTACTGCAAACCTGCAAAGTCTAGATAGTCTCTTATCTTATTCAACATCCGTTTAACCTCCTCTAGTTAGCAAAAAATCAGGATAAACCTGATTTTACTTATTCTGTATCTACAACGACATAGCGATTTGGCTCATCACCTTCAGAGTAACTCGTCACGCCATCCATACGCGAAATAATACGATGGATAATCTTGCGTTCGCTATTCGACATTGGATCTGTTTGATGACTGCGCCCTTCTTCTAAAACACGAGTTGCCAACTTTTGAGCATATGTCTGCAAGACTTCTGCACGGTGTTCAACATAATCATTGACATTGATTGTGATGTAGAAGGTTCTTGAATAGCGGTTATAAAGATAATTTTGAGCCAACAGTTGCAAGGCTTTCAAAACTTTACCATGATAACCGATAATACGACCTGGTTCGTTGGTGTCAATTTGTAAATTGATGCTACGACGGTTATAATCATTTGAAAGTGTGGCTTCAACATCCATGTCATCAATAATTGTTTGAACATAAGTCGTTACTTCCGTAGCTACTTGTTCAATATCAAAGCTCGGTTCAACTTTCAAGCCCAAGTCTTCTAGTTCTTGACTTTCAGTTTGCTCAGCTTGGCTTTCAATATTAGGAGTTTCTACTTCTTCTTCGATATCAGCTTCTTCAAGTTGTAATTCATTTAAAATCTCAATGTGACCAGTTTCTTCTAAGATAGTGCTGGCATGTCTTTCATGTTTTAAGATTTCAGCCTTGACTTCATCAGAAATACCTTGGCCTTCCTCTTCAATCTTTTTAATTGCTTCTACAACATGCCCCAAATCAACGGTCGCTTCACTAACTGTTTTAACAGGCTCATTCAAATCATTGATTTGTTTTGGAACTCCCTTTACAGCTTGTTGGTTTGCTTTTACAACTGTCGTTTCACTAATCGCATCGATATCCACTTGGGCTGGTTTTTTACCAAATAAGCCAAGAAATCCATTTTTTTCACGAGAAATGACTTTGATGTGAGCCTTCATTCTTGGAATATCTAATTCTTTCAATCCTTTCTGGATTGCTTCTTCAACAGTTGAACCTGTAAATACTACCATTACCAGATTCCTCCTTATTATTTCGTTTTCTGAGCCTTTTTCTTGGCTTTTCTTTTTCTATTTTCCAAATCTTTTTGTGCTTGTACTACGGCCTCGCGCTCTGCGATAATCTTGAATGGATTATTCAAGAAATAGGTTTGCAAGACTTGATAAGCATTGGACACTGCCCAGTAGAGAGCGACTCCGCTCGGAGCATAAACCCCAAAGATAAAGATTAAGACTGGAATCCCATACATCATCGCAGTCGTAGCGCTATTACGCTCAGACAAGGCTTTATTAGACAGCCAAGTACTTAAAAAAGTGAATACTGCTGCTAGAATCGGAAGAACAAGGGTTGTATCCACACCACCAAGGTTAATCCATAAGAAATGACCTGTCTTTAAAAAGTCAACTCTTGATAGAGCTTGGAACAAGGCCAAGATAACCGGCATCTGAATCAAAATCGGCCAAAGAGAATCTGACTGTCTGACACCCATTTCTTTAAAGACTTTACGCATTTCTTGCTCTAGCTTGGTTCTACTTTCCATATCTCGACCCGGATATTGTTCTCGAAGCGCCTTAATGCGTGGCTGAGCTTCCTGCATTTTTCTAGAAGCCACCATTTGCACTTGAAAGACTGGCAAGAGAACTGTACGAATCAAGACCGTAAAGAGAATAATCCCCACTCCGATACTGATATCAAACGATAAAAAGCGAATGATTTCCGCAAAGAAGTAAACAAATTTACTCCAAAAATCAGCCGAATCGGCTGTAATATCGCTAGTTGTCCCATTTGTCGCACAAGCTGTCATGATTAATAGAGACAGTCCTAGCAAACTAGTCAACTGTAGTTTCTTTTTCACTCCCATTTCCTTCCTGGTAAATCTTTGATAATTTTAATACGTGGAGTAGATTTTTCTCCATCTCTGCGTATCCCAAGGTTTCGACTCCTTTTCGAGCAATGACAACAAAGTCGACATCTTCTACCAGACTCCCTTTTGCATTCTGGATAATATGTCGAATTCGTCGCTTGATTTGATTCCTAGTGACGGCATTCCCCAGTTTTTTGCTGACTGATAGACCTACTCGAAAATGGTTTTTCTGGTTTTCTAATTGGTAGACAACAAATTTGCGATTGGCAAAACTTGTCCCCTCCTTGAAAATCGCCTTAAAATCTTTCTCTCTTTTTACACGAAAGTTTTTCTTCAAAACTCAACTCCATCTATTGAATTACTACTATTATACCATATTTTTCAAAAAAGCCAATCATAGCAAGGTTTTGGACATTTCCATCAGAAAAAGAAGCTGGAAAAATCTCTTTCCCAACTCCTTGTACTAAATATTTTTTCTAATTTCACTTATTTTTTCAAGCGTTCAACGTCACGGGCAATGACCAATTCTTCATCAGTTGGAATAACCAAAACACGGATCTTCGCTGCCTCTGTTGAGATGTCTCCTGTCACGCCAAAGACGTTCTTTTCTGGATCAACATCACAGCCAAACCAAGAGATACCTGAGATAACATCTTCACGTACGTTTGCTGCATTTTCACCGATACCTGCAGTAAAGATAATAGCATCTGCTCCATTTAAGACTGCAAGGTATTGACCGATATGTTTTTGGATACGGTCAACATACATTTCATAGGCTAAAGTGGCATCGTGGTCCCCTTCTTCCATAGCAGCAATCACATCACGCATATCACTAGATTTACCTGAAACCCCCATTAGTCCTGATTCACGATTAAGAACGTGACTAATGTCTTCAGGCGTGTTAAAGTCCTCTGTATATTGCATTAAGTAAGGAATGATAGCTGGGTCAATATCTCCTGTACGAGTTCCCATCATCACACCACCAAGTGGAGTGAATCCCATTGAAGTATCGACAGATTGACCACCCTTAACAGCTGTAATAGAAGCACCATTACCGATGTGGCAAGTAATCAATTTCAAGTCTTCTAATGGACGACCCAAGAGTTTTGCAGCTTCTCCTGCTACAAACTGGTGACTTGTACCGTGGGCACCGTATTTACGAACCTTGTTTTCTGTGTAATATTTTGTTGGTAGAGGGTAGCGATAAGCTTTCTCTGGCATACTTGTATGGAATGAAGTATCAAAAACAACTACACTGGTAATGTCTGGCAACAATTCTTTGAAGGCGCGAACACCTGCTGCATTAGCTGGATTGTGGAGAGGAGCCAACAAGCTCAACTCTTCAACTTTTTCTAAAACATCCCCTTCAACAACTGTTGATTCTTTGAAATATTCTCCACCTGCCACAACACGGTGGCCAACACCTGTAATCTCATCGTAAGCCTTGATAATATCGAAACGAATCAAGTCATCCAATAAAATTTTAACAGCTTGTGTGTGATTTTCGATATCCAAAATTTGTTGTTCAGAACGGCCATCAAATTTTACAGTTGAAATTGAATCTTTCAAACCGATACGTTCAATCAAACCTTTCGCTAACACTTTTTCCTCTGGCATTAAGTATAATTGCCATTTTAAACTTGAACTTCCTGCATTGATTGCAATTGTTTTTGTCATAACAAGACTCCTCTTTTAAGCGTTTTCATCTATTATAACAAAATCTATTTTATATTTCAGTACCTTGAGTCCATTTTTGAAAATTTTCTTTAAATTTCATTAAAACACTTGCATCTTGCAGGCTAGAAAGTGGATAAACAAAGGGTTCTACTGTAATATCAGTTTTCTTTTGTAAGATAAAAATCGTCTTAGATTGTTTAGCACTGGCAAAAAGATTTTCAGGCAGACTGATCATGGCAACTAGATTCGCCTCCTCTTTCAACCATCCTTTCAACAAATTACTTTGAGGGCTGGTCAACAAATCACTCGGAGCTAGAAAAATAGCATATCCATCTGACTTGAGATACTTAAGCCCTTGTTCCATGAGCAAGTGATGAGCGTAGGTATGTTCTTGGCTAGAAGCAACTTGATGACGCGACGCAACGGCATCATCAGGATAATAGCCAACGGGCAAGTCGCTGATGACCACATCGCTTTCTTTGAGCATTTGTGGACGAACGGCATCTCCTTGGACAAAGCCAGCCTGCAAACCAATCACATCTGCCATGCTAGCTGCCAAATCAATCAACAAATCATCTACTTCCATTCCCAAGTAATCCACTTTTTTAACAAGCGAGGTCAAGAAAGTAGCACCCAGAATCCCCATCCCGGAACCCAGTTCGAGGATAGTGATTTCGTCCTCTTTAAACAACTCTTCCACAATTAACACCAAAAGTAAAGAAATGGCATCTGGTGTAAACTGGTGATTGGCCTGCAAGGGTTCTGTTTGCCCAGCCTTCATCAAGAGAAACTGGTAGGTCTTGAGCCATTCTTCCTTACGAAGTGCCAAACGCTTAAGGGCTTGATTGTTGTCTTTGACCTGATTTAGCTCAGTTTCACCATCCAGATAGATGCTGTTTTGCTCCACCAAGGCGTCATAAAAGTTGGTCGCCAAATCACTTTGGATGACTTGGACATTCTCTAATAAATACGTATAAGCTTGTTCAATTTTTTCAAAATCCATATTCCTATCTTATCAAATTTCCCTCCTTTTTTCCATCCTTATAGAAAAATCACTCCCTGACTAGGCAAGTGATTTTAGGGCTACAGTAAAAAAGAGTTCTGAGTAATTTCCTTGAAACAGGTCTTCAGCGCTATAGAGAATCTGACTATGCACCGATGAAAAACCATGCTCAATTAGCTTGTTTTCCAGTTCACCTAAATCAAATCCATGATGGTTAGCTTCCGTCTTGGTAAAATCGGCAATAAGGAGTTGTCCATCTTTCCTCAAATGTTGATGAAACAGTGAGAGAGCTGCATCCAAATCAGGCATATGGTGAAGAACCCGACTAACAACAATGCAATCAAACTCTTGCTTCAAGGGATTTTCCAATAAATTTTGCTCCAAAAACTGGATATTCTTGATGTCTTGCTGCTCCGCTTTCAAACGAGCTTGCTCCAGCATTTTCTCAGAAATGTCTACAAGAGCGACAGACTTAGCCTGCTTGGCTAGGGGCAATGCTAATAGACCCGTACCACCACCAAAATCTAGAATTTCTTTGTCTGATAGAAGATCAATCTGTTTCTCGACTGCTTGATAAACCAAGTTTGCTAGGAAGATATTTTTAGGGGAATCGAAAGTTTCTGCTTTGTGGTTAAAATCATGTTTCATATTTTTAGTTTAGCACAAAGTAGCTTGATTGGCTAGGAATTCTCTTTCTTTTCCGATTTTTTCTTCTCTGCTTGATCACTTGAATCAGTCTTCGCTTCTTCCTTTTTCTCTATCTTCTCTTCTTTGATTTTGACTGAAGGAAACAGAAACTCATATTGACTCTTAGGCGTACGAACCCTTGTCACCAAGCTTGTTTTCTTGTTTTGATAGCTTACCTGACCTAGATTAAAGACCTGTTCCCCACTTTCTTGCTCAACCTTATCTTTGGTTCGTTTAGCCATGGCAAAAGCGATTAACTTTTCTTTATTTAAAGCATAGTCTTGATAGTGGGCGACTTGTCGGTTCAAGTAAAACTGTAACAAAAGGCTAAAAATAGCTGCCATGGTGACTGCATAGAGGAGAACACCTGCCTTAACTTTTTGCTTTTTCCACACGATAGATAAACTCCCTTTCTAAGCCTTTTTGAAACTGGAAACGAAAGCGAACCACTTGATTTTCCTCTGTAATTTGAGCGGATTTGAGACCATAAACCATAGGTTGATAACCCCGTCCACTGGCATCGGTTTTACGAAAATCGTCTGACTTTGACTTACCGATGGCGATGTCCTTGCCATCCTGCTTCATATAGAGGCGGTTGCCCTCCACTTTTTCGAACTGTGAACGGTCTAATTCTGCCTCCAGCTGGTCCACAAACAAGAGCCACTCTTTTTGCTCGCTTTGTTGCTGGTAGCGAACTTCTGAAATGAGGAGCTGACTCATGGCTTGAAAGAGAAGTAAGCTTCCACTGATGACAATGAGGGCAATCAGGGATTCTAACAAGGTAAAAGCCTTGACCTTATGGCTCTTTGATAGCCAACAACTGTTCTGAACCATGGTAGACCTCCAATCCCTTTTCACTAGAAAACACCTGAATCTCAACTCCGTTGATGTTTACCTGATTTTGACCTGTCTGCAGGGCCATCTTAGCTACCCTCAAGACTTCTTCTTTCTGCAAGATTCTTGCTTCTTCTTGCCTATTTTTTTGAATTTGTCCCAAAAGGAGGGTCGCAATACTGGCAAAGATAGCTAAAGCGACTACTGCTTCCAGTAAAATCACTGCCCTAATTTTTTGTTTACTTAATGCGTTTAATTTTTCCATTTCCTAGATATAATTGATAACGAATCGCTCCTTTACTAGTCTGAAATTCAACCTTAGCCAGGGACGAATTGCCCCCAGCTCGGTCAAATGTAATACTTTGTCCTGAGGGTGCTTGAATGCCTTTAGGAACTGTCAACTTTTGACTGCCATTGCTGATCGTCTGCCCATCTAAGTTTAGACTAGTCTTTTGCTGACTGGCTACACTGCGTTTTTGGGTTTCCCGATAGAGTTCTTCAAACTCCATAAAGAAAATCTGCTCCTCTACCGCCGCAAAAGTGGACTGAACAGAGCCAGACAAGCCCAAGGCAATCATACTCACAAGTCCCAAAACCAAGAGACTTTCCAGCATGGTAAAAGCCTTAATCTGCAACGGTTTGACTGGTATTTTGTTTAGCATGGTATTCTTTATAAGCTTTAGCCTGCTCTTCCGTGATGCGTCCATCTGCTTGCAACTTACTTAGGCTAGCATCTTCATTTTTATCCAAGCTATAAAGCTCTGCCTGGCTTTCCACAACCTTAACAACAGCAGCTTTTCCTTTGTCGTTGACTGCTTCTTTTTGCTTGGTCAAATTAGGTACAAAGAGCAAGAGAAGCACGCTGATGATGAGCAAGACCACCAACATTTCCACAAGTGTGAAAGCCTTCACTTTCGCTTTTTTCAAGAATGTCATCATTTTTTTCATTTTAAAAATTTACCTCCATATTTTGATACATGGGCATGAGCATTGCCGCATAAAGTAAAACGATAATCAGAGCCACAAAGATAAAGACCAGTGGCTGTACTAAGTTCATGGTGCGGTTGACTCGAGTAAAAAAGGCTTCCCAAGTTTTTTCAGCATAGATTTCCAACTCACTTCCCAGTTTGGACTTGACTTCCCCATACTCGATAATGAGACTCAACTCCTTTTTAAAGAACGGATAGGTTCCTATGGTTTGAGAAAATTCCCGACCATTTTGTAGGGCTTGAGATAGATCTTGACCGATTTCTTTAAAGAGCTGGGAACCTTGTTCCTGCATGATCTGAAAAATCTGCGTCAGTTCCATCCCTTGAGAAATCATATTACCCCATTCACGCGCATAATAAGCTGTCAAATAGGTCTGAACAAAAATTCCAAAGAATGGAATGCGTGCCAAGATAGAAAAGATGCGCATCTTAGAACTTCTTTTATAAAAAGTGAGTGCTAAAAGGATACCTACTGAAACAAAGCCTACCATTCCTAGAAAGATTTGTGGCAGATTACCAATAATTTGGGTAGCAATATTGCTACTATCCAGTTGTGGTAGTAGGTAGTTCCGTAGCCCCAGCATGATTAAGAGAAGAAATCCCAGCAAAATCAAAGGATAAGTCGCTACTTCAATTAACTTTTTCTTGACCTTGGCCAGATTGTCTAGATACTCTTCTATCTTTCCTAAACTCAGATGAAGATTCCCATGGACTTCAGCTAGAGATAACTGAGTGACAATGGCACTTGAAAAGCCCAAACTTTCCATCATTTCTGAGAATGATTTCCCCTGAGATAAGCCCGCACGCATCTGGCTCACACACTGCTTGTCCAACAAGGCACTCCTATCTAAAAAGGAGATAGTCTCCACCAGATGAAAACCGCTGGAAAAGAGATTGTTAAACAAAGTGATGATATTTTTTTGCTTAGCTGTAGCTAATTTTTTCCGTTTCAGCCTGAAGGCTTGTGATATGTCCATCTTTAAGAAGCTGGTCAATCTGCGCATTCCAGCGAGTTGGCTGGTGTTCTTGATAGTCTTTGTTTGCAAAGTCAACGATTCCTCCTCCCCCGATTAATCTCTGGTAGCAGACTCCTTGCAGAACGACTGCCAATTCCTCCTCACTCACGCCCAACTCCAGTAAACGTTCATAAACTCCTCGGATACTCTTGGCGTGAATGGTTGAAAAGACTGTCGCCCCTGTCAAACTGGCTCTGACCACTGCACGCGCCGTCTCACTGTCCCGAATTTCGCCGATAATCAAGAGATCTGGTCGATGACGCAAAGAAAGCTTGATGAGATTTTCATAGGTTAGTCCAATCGCTTCATTCAACTGCAACTGGAGCATATCCTCTTGTTTGATTTCTACCGGATCTTCAATGGACATGACTTGTTGTCCCTTAAAAAGAGACTTGGCTAATTCGTGCATCAAGGTTGTCTTACCACTGCCGACTGGGCCAGCAAAAAGATAAAGTCCCCGTCGCCTATACTTTTTACCCAATTCGTCAATATCCTGAAACCAAAAATGCAAGTCCTGCTCCTCATCGTGCAACAAGCGAATGACTAAACTCTCATGCCCTCGATAATCGCCTACAGTAGATAAACGTAGGGACGCCATCTTCTGGTCATATTCATAATCACAGGA
>CAURHZ010000024.1:0-10593 GCA_963524345.1 uncultured Streptococcus sp. | reverse complement strand
CTGTATGGACAATACCTGTACCAGAGTCTGTTGTAACGTGGTCACCAAGGATAACCAACTCATCTACAGCTGTATCCCATGGGTGTTCTGTCACGATCTGGTTGAGTTCTTGTCCACGGTAAGTTGCCAAAACTTGAACATCAGCCCAGCCAAATTTCTCAGACAAGCTAGTCAATAATTCTGCAGCAACCACAAACTTACGAGTTTCACCAGCAGGTTGAACCAAAACGTAATCAATATCTGCACCAACAGTCAAACCACGAGAAGCTGTGATGGTAAATGGAGTTGTTGTCCAGACTACGATATAAGTATCTGTATCTAGAACACCTTTACCATTTTTTACCTTGTTGGCATAGTAAAGGGAAGTTGAAACCAAATCATGGTATTCAATCTCCGCTTCAGCAAGAGCCGACTCAGATGACCAAGACCAGTAAACTGGTTTAGCACCACGGTAGATGTAACCTTTATTAGCCATCTCACCAAATACACGGATTTGAGCTGCTTCATAGTCAGGAGTCAAAGTCACATATGGATTTTCCCAGTCACCAGAAACACCCAAACGTTTGAAGTCTTCGCGTTGTTTATCTACTTGAGAAAGAGCGTACTCACGGCAAAGTTTCAAGTACTCAACCAAGTCCATTTCTTTGCGTTTAACACCTTGTTTTGCCAAAACTTGCTCGATTGGCAGACCATGTGTATCCCAACCTGGAATATAAGGCGCGTAAAATCCTGACATAGACTTAGAACGAACAATAATATCTTTAGAAATCTTGTTCATAGCGTGTCCAACGTGGATATTTCCGTTCGCGTATGGAGGGCCATCATGCAAGGTGAAATGAGGTTTTCCTTGGTTCAATTCTTGACGACGTTGGTAAAGTTTTGCATCTTCCCATTCCTTTTGCCAGACTGGCTCTTTGGTAGGAAGTCCTGCACGCATTGGGAAAGCTGTTTTCCCAAGGTTAAGGGTATCTTTGAGTTTCATGGTATCTCCTTTATAAATAATAACAAATTAAAAACCACGACTTCCAAAAAGGACGAAAATCGTGGTACCACCTTTATTCGAAAAAAGACTCAGCTTTTTTCCTCTTATCCCGTAACGTGGGGAACGTCAAATCCTACTAACTTCAGACTTGATAGTTTGAGAGGATAATCTTATCAATAGGGATTACAGGACTCTCACCATCTCCTGCTCGCTGGAAATATAAGGATAAGATATTATTCTCAGAATATTTCTTATAAAATTGTAACAGATTCTTGCGGTGCCACAAAATCTGGTTCTGAGTTTACAGCTTCAGTAGCTGGTGTTGGTCCTGAGTAATGGATTGGAGCTACTTCTGGCTCTTCATACATTGGACCAACTGGATGAGCTGGATTTTCTTCAACAATCGGAGCTGGTGAAACCACTTGTTCCTGCTCAGCTCTTGCTTCGGCTTCTGCAAGTTCCTTATTAGCCGCTTCGATACGCGCTTGCAACTCTGCCATTTCCTCGGGAGAAAACTGGCGAGTAATATCAATTGGTTCTTCCTCTTGATGTTGTTGCAAGACAGAGTCACCTAAGACTTCGCTAACCACTTCTTTAAAGGCCTCATCACTTGTCTGAAGATAAGTCGCTGTTGGGCGAAGAATATCTTCCCAATCTGAAGACTCAACAATTGCTAACTGGCTCTCAATTGTAGATTTAAGACGTTGGTGGAAGACACGGCTCTTGTTTTTCAATTCTTCTGTTTCAACAGCAACTTTCTTAGCATTGTCAGTTGCTTGACGAAGAATTTCATTTGCCTTGTACTTAGCTTCTTCCAACAAACGTTGGGCATCTTGCTCTGCTTGGTGGATAATATTGTTTGCACGTTCAGTTGCAGCATGTTTTACTCGCTCAGCTGTATCCTGAGCAATCAATACAGATTGACTCAATGAATCTTTCATCTCATCAAAGTAAGACAAACGCTCTTCCAAACTCTTAATATGTAAATCCTTGTCATGATTAGAACGAACCAAATCTTCATAATCACGGACTACAATATCTAAAAACTCATCTACTTCTTCTTGGTCAAACCCTCTGAAGCGTGTGCTAAAGGTTTTATCTTTGATTTCTAACGATGTAATTGGCATATTTTTCCTCACTTACTTAATAACAATTGGACCGTTAATTTCTTTTTATCTTTTTTTGTTTGCCCATTATCTCTAACGAGTTTCAATCGACCAAATTTCCTTACACTAATCAAATCCCCAACTTGAACTGCATAATCTGATTTCTCAACTAAATGGTAATTAACTTGGACAGCCTGTTTTTCAATTAACTGACTTGCCTGATTTCTAGACAGCTTGAAGACACCTGCCAAAAAAACATCTAATCTAGAACTAGCAATACAAATATCTAATTCTTGATAATCTTCTACAGTAGAAATTTTCTCAGCAAAATCCCGTTCTTCTAGACGAACCGGTAAACGAGCAATTTTCGTAATACCGTCTTGAAAAAGGAGCATAAACTGTCGATTAATGATAATCTGTGCCCTCTCTTCATTGACTAAGATATCACCAAATAGCTTCCTATCAATTCCCAGCTGATTTAAAACAGTTCCTAATATTTTCGCATGTGTTAATCGCTCAAACTTACTAGGATAGACTATTTCTTGCAAGGATAGTTCAAAATCAGAGAATTCTGGCTCAAAATAATCAGGATACAGGAGAACCCGTACATATTCAGTTTCAAGAAACTGCCGACTGCTCATGTAGGAGATGCCGTTGGTTGATGCTAGAATCTTTAAAATCTTTTCTTGATGGGGATTAACAAAGTGTGTTAAAAAAGGAGAATAAGAATCTTCTACCTTTTTTATCCATTCTACTCCCTTATCAATAAAAGACGAATCATTCTTAGAAAAGTGTTGATAAATCATCTTGTTCATAGAAAGATCACTAAAAGTCGAATCAACTGTTCCCCTAGGAAGTGAACTAGTAATACTGCAATCCAGACAGACAAGTCAAGACCTGCAATCTGGAGGGGTAAACGTTGCAAGGGAACTATTATCGGTTTCACTAAACTAATAATCAAGCGTCCAAGACGTGATTCATAAGCATTGGGAAACCAAGACATCAGAGCAAACACGATTAAAATCAGTGAATAGATATCCACTGCATTTTGAACAAAACGAATAAGAAAGAACATTATCTCACTCTCGTACGTTTCATATCAAAGCCAAATTCGCCATTTTGTGATTCTTCTGTTATTTTTATATATTAAATATTGACGACAACATAAACTGGTTTCAGCAGGTACATATTATATGCTACCTTTTTCATGTTACCAGCTAAAACGTGGCGCGCCCCATCCAGATAGTCCAAACAACGACGAGCTTGAACTTCTGTCATATATTGGAAATCAATCAAAATACTTTCGTTACCAGCTAATAAATCAACAATATCAGTAGCGTCTTCGTATTTACGTGGATAACGAACATCAATTGTCACCTTATCAGTAGAACGTTGACTTTGCATAGCCAATTCTTGTTGACGAGCATGAAGACGAGTGATGTTTTTATCTTTAGATGGCGTGCTAGCAGCTTGTTGAGGTAACTCTTGAACAGAAGGGACTGGAGTCACAATCGGCTCTTCAGCTTTAGGCTGATAAGTAGTACCAACATCTTCTCCATCTTCTGTAAAATAATCTATAAATTTATCAAATCTATCCTTTAAAGACATATTTCTTTCCTATTTAAAAAATGCTGTACCAATTCTGACAAATGTTGAGCCAAATTCAATCGCTTCCTTATAATCACGACTCATACCCATACTCAAGTCCGTCATTGGCATATTGGGAATTTGTTTTTCTCTAATTTCTAGTTGCAAATCCTGCGTAGCTTTAAAAATCTCTTTCAACTCATCACTACTAGCTTCAAAAGGAGCCATGGTCATCAAGCCGACATATTCAATTTTATCTAAGGTGGCCAATTCTGGCAAGAGCTCCAATAGTTCTTCCCTTGAAAAACCATGTTTGCTCTCTTCCCTTGAGATATTTACTTGTAAGAAACACTTAACAACTCGGTCACTTCTTTTTTGAATTTCCTCTGCTAGCTTTAATGAATCCAAAGCGTGGAAATAATCAACATACTGAATGACATCTTTGACCTTACGTCTTTGCAAGGTTCCAATCAAATGCCAGGTAATATCTCGATCTTTTAAAGCTTCATATTTCTCAAGAAATTTATCCACACGATTTTCACCAATATGATGCACACCTAGCGGAAGCAAAGCCTCCGCTGTTGGTACGTCTACATATTTTGTAACAGCAAGAACCGAAACAGAATTGGCTTCTCTTCCTGACTGCTGACTTGCATCTTTTATTTGTTGAAAAACACGTTCTGTATTTTCTTTCAAATTCATTTACTTAACGATTTTTGAAAAATGGAGGAGTGTCTAATTCATCCTCATCGTGTAAAGAAGGCGCTTCGAAACGTTCAACTGGTGATACAACTGAATCAGTTGGTCGAACAATTGTCTCACGACGCAAGTCCCAATCACCAAATGCTGAAGCTTGAGAAGTTTCTGTACGGCGAGGTGCTGGACTTGGAATTTCTGCAGTTTCAGCCATATCAAAGTGACGATTATGATTGTGTGCATGACTAGGACTTACTTGTTCATGACGAACAGCTTGTCTTGGTGCTTGGCTAACAACTTTTTCCACACGATCTTGACGAACACCAGTTGCAACAACTGTCACACGGATTTCATCTTTCATATTTTCATCGATTGATGTTCCGAGCCAGATGTTCACTCCTTGACCAGCCGCTTGGTTGACGATTTCTGAAGCTTCTTCTGCTTCAATCAAAGTCAAGTCAAGACCACCAGTAACGTTGACGATAACATCCTCAGCACCGTCAATAGTTGTTTCAAGAAGTGGTGAGTAGATTGCCTTACGAGCTGCTTCTACCACACGTTCTTCACCACTACCGATACCGATACCCATTAGGGCGTTTCCTTTATTTGCCATAACTGTTTTCACATCGGCAAAGTCAAGATTAATCAAACCAGGATTTGTGATCAAGTCAGTAATCCCTTGAACACCTTGGCGAAGTACGTTATCTGCTTCGCTAAGAGCTTCAAGAAGTGGAGTTTTCTTATCAACAATTTCAAGCAAGTTGTTGTTTGAAATAATCAATAGAGTATCCACATGCTCACGAAGTTGATTGATTCCTTCTACAGCATACTGACCACGTTTGCTTCCTTCAAAACCGAAAGGACGTGTCACAACACCAACTGTAAGAGCACCTAAATCTTTAGCAATGCGGGCAATAACAGGAGCTGCACCAGTACCAGAGCCACCTCCCATACCTGCAGTAATGAAGACCATATCTGCTCCAGTAATAGCTTGAGTCAAGGCTTCTTCGCTTTCTTCAGCTGCCTTTTGACCAACTTCAGGTCGACCGCCAGCACCCAAACCACGAGTCAATTTAGGGCCTAACTGAATTACAGTCTCAGCTTTTGTACTACTCAAAGCTTGTACATCTGTGTTTGCTGCGATAAATTCTACGCCTGCAACACCTTCGTCAACCATGCGGTTAATGGCGTTACCGCCACCTCCACCAACACCGATTACTTTAATAACTGCACCTTGAGCTGCTGCTGTATCAAATGAAAATGTCATAGTTTATTTTTCCTCTTTTATTCATCAAACATGCTTCCGATTAAGCCACGGAAACGATCTGCGATTTTTGGTTTATTTTGAGAAGATACTTTATCTTCTTTCGGAGCAACTACGTTCGTAGAAGCTGATTGCTCTACCTCAGTATTTTGAACTGGTTGAATAGGGGTAGGTTGTGCTACTTGCGTAACGCGTTGAATCATCCCACCAAAATTAATAGGTTGGTGACGCAAAGTATCTTCACCCTTTACTGCTCGTTGTGCCAATAAATGCACTTCAGTCAATTGACCAGCAAATTCAGACAAGCTAATCACATGAGCAAAGGCAGGGTTACGGATTCCAACTTGATTTGGAACGTAAAGTTTGACACCAACGCCAAATACTTCCTGTGCAAGTTCTACAATACCTGGTAAAATAGCATTCCCACCAATCAGAACAATCCCACCTGGAAGATCCAACAAATGTCTTCTTTCCAACTCTTGTTTGATTTGTTCAAAAATGTGTTTAATGCGAGCTGAAATAATCTCTGCTAGGTAGCTTTCTGTAACTTCTACAGGCTCTACTTCACCAATCACTTCAACTTGGAAGGTTTCATTGCTTGCAAGTGAAGGGTAGGCTTCACCATAGTTCAATTTCAATCCTTCAGCTAATTTCTGTGAAGTCTTCAAGACTTTAGAGATATCTTTTGTGACATAATCTCCACCTTCTTGAAGAATATTTGTAAACTGGAGTTCTTGGTTACGGATTGTAGCAACAGTTGTTTGACCTGCTCCCATATCAATCACAGTAGCTCCAAATTCACGCTCTCCTTCGTTCAAGACTGAACGAACCAAAGCCAATGGTGAAATAATAATATTTTCAACTTGAACACCTGAGCGCTCAACTGTCTTGCGTAAATTGTGAAGAATAGTACGGGGACCTGTGTAAAGCAAACCACGCATTTCAAGACGAACCCCCATCATACCACGTGGGTCACGAATACCTTGGAAACCATCTACGATAAATTCTTCTGGAATAAAAGTAATGACTTCACGATCTGGTGTCATACTCTTTGTCAAGGCTGATTTAACAACATTTTCAACATCTTGATCTGTAATTTCTTTTGTATCAGATGTAACTGGAATCATACCTTGAGTTGGTTCTACTTGCAAAAGATTTCCAGGCAAACCAACATTTACTGATTTGATTGAAATGCCAGCTTTCTCTTCTGCTTGGGAAATAGCTGACTTGATAGCAGTTGCTGCTGCTTCAATATCAACGATAATCCCATCCTTTACACCTTTACTCTTGGCATTACTTACACCAATTACATTAAGTTCACCATTTCTAAGCTCGGCAACCAATACTTTAATCGAATTAGTTCCGATATCTAAGCCTGTAAAAAAACCATCTCTAGCCATTACATCGCATCCTCTCTCTTCCAAGTTTCAAACTTCTATTCAATATAGCTAAAATAGGGCATAGCTATTCACAGAATATTATAACACAAAAAATCCAATCGTGCTTAGTTTTTCCTAAATTTACTTACCATTTTTTCACATTCTTTCCTTAGCTTTTTTTATTTTCCAAACAAGTTATAAAAAATCAGATTTATGAAAAAAAGAAAGCTCATTTCTAAGCTTTCTTTGCAATCATTTTTTCTGCTTCTTGCTCTAAAAATAGTTCCAAGATTTTCTTTGTTAACGTAATCGCTGCTGATAAGGCCAGGGAAACTATTAAATAATTAGCTACTAAGCCATGGTCTCCAACCAATGGTGGTTTTGTCAAGAATCCGTAATCTCCACCTGTTACTAAATTGACCACAAAAATCAAGGCATTTAGTGCAAAGGTCATGAGAAAAATTCCCTTCACATCCAGCAATCGCGCGTTATACTGTCTCAATAGATAAACTAGAGAGTTCCCCAAGAGAGCTAAGTGGCCAAAGATAAAGGATAAAATCGCAATATGCGGGAATGGATAAGGATCTGGCACTGGATAAACAAAGGCTGCTAATGTCCCAAATGTTCCTAGTAATGCAAAATACTGCCGATATTTGGACTGACCAGGAAGCAAAAGCACCACAAACATAGCCATACGGCAATGGTAAAAGGGTAAGCTTTCTGACAATGGCATATGATTAACCCCGTACCATCCATAAAGAAGGATTAACTGAACTGCCTGCAAGATTTGGAAAAATCGTTGATAAGCCTTCTTTTCACGATAACGATAGGCTGTATAAAAGGTCAAAGCCAAGAGTGTAAATATACTGACATACCAAAAAAGGTCAAATTTGGGTGGCTCTGTTGCTTGGGTCGTAAAGAAAATATCCCATAAATTCATCTAGTCTTCCTCATGTTTCAAAATTTTCCTGCATTTTATTATACCATGCTACTTAAGAAAAATGAATTTAGAAATACGATAATCATCTTCTTAGTCAAGATATTGCTCCTTCTGACCTTTATAAACCTGCCAAAGAATCTCTATTTGCTCTTTGGTAATGCGTTTTTCAGATAAGTTCGGCAGTTGGTCAATGGCAAAAAATTGAAGGTCAGCAATTTCTTGATTTTCTTGGAATTGTCCATCAAGAAGCTTACATTCAAAAACAAACTTTGCATATTGCTTGCTCTGTAGTTGGAAACGATTTGTATCAAAAACAGCTAATAGTCTTTCTACTTTAGCTTCAAAACCGGTTTCTTCTTCAATTTCCTTGAGAATATTTTCTGTTGGAGAATAGCCGACTTCACCAAAGCCACCTGGCAAAGCCCAATCATTCTCTCCTTGTCCCCTAACCAGACAAATCTTTTCGTCCTCAACAATCCAAGCACGGACGTCCATTAAAGGAGTCGCATAAGCTGAAGTCGGTTTCAAGACTTCTGCCACTTCTTCTGCATCCAGGTCTGATCCCTGATTCAACATTTCAGATAACAGACTTCGCAAGTCCTCGTAGCGCTCACGATCAAAAGGATCTTTTGTAAAGGTTAAGCCAGTATCTGTAAGGGCAATCATTCTTTGCAGATACTTAACAAAATCACTTTGCTTAATTTTCTAAACTTTCTACCAACTTGGCTAGATTCATAGAGTTAGAGCCTTTGAGCAAGATTTGGTCATTAGCTCCAAGGCTTTCTTTGACCTGCTTGACTAGGTCTTCAAATTTGTCTTGATCTTCTGTTTTCTTGAAATAGTAAACGTGGCCGATTGGGAACATTTGACTAGCCAATTGGGCTAATTCAGCAATGTCTTCTCCATAGAAAATAACGGTATTCAGCACATCAGGCGAGAGGCTCAAAATCATCTGATTATGAAGCTGAATAGACTGGTCACCAAGCTCCTTCATATCCGCCAACACTGCAATTTTCTTGCCACCTTCATTGGCTGGAATGGCAGAGAATGTCTCCAAAATCAGCTTCATAGCAGTTGGATTGGCATTATATACGTCTGACAGGATATCTGCTCCATTGGCTGCTTTCTTCCACTCAGTACGATTACGCGTCAATTCAAGACCTTGGAAAGACTGACGAATTTGCTCCTCTGAAACTCCTTCTTGTAGGGCAACATAGGATGCAATCATAGCATTGGTGGCATTGTACTTGCCAGTTACTGGCAAATCAAGGTCTTGCTCCAAGAAATTGGCCTTAAAGGTCAAGCTATCCTTACGCTCAACCAAGTCGGTAATTTCCAACTCTGCCCCTTGCCCAAAACGAACTACCTTTTTGTCAGTTGGCAAGTAGTCCTCTACAATCGGATCTGCTGGTGCCAAGAGCAAGGAATTCGAAGACATCCCGTCTGCAATTTGCATTTTTCCTTTAGCAATTTCAGAACGATCTTTGAAAAAGGCCAAATGGGCTTCTCCAACCAAGGTCACGATTGCTGTTTTTGGATGAGCCAATTCTGACAAGAAATGAATATCTCCCAAGTGATCCTGTCCCATCTCCAAGACCAACTTTTCTGTTCCTTCAGGCATATGGAGAACCGTGTAAGGAAGACCAATCTCATTATTGTAGTTGCCTTGTGTTTTGTAGGTTTTGTAAGTTGTTGATAGCAAGTGAGCTAACATATCCTTGGTCGTTGTCTTGCCATTTGAACCCGTAACCGCAAAGACATCAACAGCTGTTTTTTCAAGATAGTAGGCTGCTAGTTGCTGAAAGGCAGTTAGAACATCATCTACTAGAATGTAAGGATGATTTGCGACCTTTTTCTCAGACAAAGTTACTGCTGCACCATTTTCAAAGGCTGTTTCGATAAAGTCATGACCGTCACGCGCACCTTTGAGGGGGACAAATAAATCTCCTGCCGCAATCAAACGACTATCAAACTCAGCATTTTCCAACCGAGCATCCTCAAAGATGCTGACATCATTTTTAGCTCCGACAACTTGGGCCACTTCATGGATTGTTAATTTCATTTCTACTCCTTTAAAAAGGGTCGAAGCACGAGAACTCTAGTCACCTTGCAGTGATGGTTCTGGCTTCTACCCTCTCTTTCATTTTATAGCAAATGCGCTTCGCGCTTGTCAAAACTTTCCTTGGCAAGATCAACCAATCGCTCGATTAGTTCTGGGTAGCCGATTCCCATATTGTCCCAAAGTAATGGATACATAGACCACTGGGTGAAACCTGGCATGGTATTAAGCTCGTTGAGGAAAACCTCTCCCTTATCTGTATAGAAGAAATCGCAACGAGATAGACCGAGCCCACCAATGGCACGGAAGGCAGTTTCTGCATTTTGACGCATGACAGCTACCACATCATCACTAATTTTGGCTGGGATATCCATAGTAATCTTGTTATCAATATACTTGGCATCGTAGTCGTAGAAGGCAACATCCTTAACAACTTCTCCTGGAAGCGTGCTTTTGACATTGTAGTTACCCAGTAGACCAACCTCGATTTCACGGGCATTTACCCCTTGTTCAACCAAGATACGACTGTCATATTGGAAGGCAAGTTTCAAGGCTTGACGAAGTTCCTCTTGATTTTCAG
>CAURHZ010000023.1:0-10651 GCA_963524345.1 uncultured Streptococcus sp. | reverse complement strand
GATAAGAGTTGGGCTTCTTTTTCCTCAGCAGGAAACTTGTAGGCTACTGCCCACTTTGGAGCCTTGACGGTAAAACCGAGTTCTTCTTGACCTGCTAGGTCGTTGACCTTGATTACCACTCCATCGATATCATAAGGCAGGTTTTCCCGTTCCTGTCCTACTTCTTGGATAAAATTCCAAATCTCATCCATACTTTCAGCCAGAATTCGTTTAGAATTGACTACAAAACCAAGTTGTTCTAGGTGCTTCAAAACCTTTTCTTGGCTATCACGAGTTGAAGGGCTGGCTTCTTGATAGAGAAACGTTGCAAGATTGCGCTTGGCTACTACTGCTGTATCCAGCTGACGTAGTGTGCCTGCTGCCGCATTACGAGGATTTGCAAATTCAGGCTCTCCATTTTCTTGGCGAGCTTGGTTAACCTGGTCAAAAGAAGAGCGTGGCATATAACATTCCCCACGAACTGTAATATCAAGTTCTTCTGGCAAGGTCAAAGGAATATCCTTAACACGCTTAAGATTTTCTGTGATATTTTCACCAATAGAACCATCTCCACGTGTTGCCCCAGCAACTAAAATCCCCTTTTCATAAGTCAGCGAGATAGACAAGCCATCGATTTTCAGCTCACAAATATAGGTTGGATGAGGCACTTCCTTACGAACACGCGCATCAAAAGCTTCAAGCTCCTCACGTGAAAAAGCATCCTGCAAACTATAAAGAGGATACTGATGACTGTATTTTTCAAAACCATCTAAAACCTTGCCACCAACACGATGGGTCGGACTGTCTGCTAATACTTGATCTGGATAGGCAGCCTCCAACTCAACCAACTCACGGTAAAGGCGGTCATACTCACTGTCTGAAACCGACGGATTGTCGCTGGTATAGTACTCAGTCGCATAGCGATTAAGCAAGGCGACTAACTCATTCATTCTTTTATTCATAAAACCATTTTACCATAAACTAAGCCCTCCTCACAAACGAGAAGGGCGGAAAAAACACTTAGATTGGAATTATTTTTAAAACTCAAACATACTTATATCTCTTTTTTAAAATGAGTTCGTACATAGCCTAGAGCTAAGAAAGATAAAGCAACAACTCCTAGTCCTATAATCAAGAAAGAATAAAGATGAACACTTGGAAGCAAGGTCATTAAACCTGTTGCAATTGGCATAAATAGTATAGCTAAGGTATAAATCGAACTAAGGACTCTGCCCAGATATTCACCATCAACCTTGGTTTGTACTTGAGTAAAAAAGTGAATATTGAAAATCGTCATAAATAGTTCACAAATGAAATTCCCTGAAAAAGCAAGATAGGTGGGGAAGTCGAATCCCATTATCATCACTCCAAGTCCAGTCAGAGCTAATAACAACAAAAGCTTTTCCATACTAGCTTTAATCTTACTAGCTAACAAAGCCCCAACAATAGATCCGATAGCACCCATTGTCAAAATAGTGGCATAGGAACCTTGTACTCCATATAGCTGATTTGAAAAGGGAAGGAGATAATTAAAGGCTGCGAAGAAAAAATTGACACTTGAAGCCATGACTAATAAAAAGAAGATTTCCTTTTGCTTCACAATATAGTGAACCCCCTCCTTGATATCAGAAAAAATAACTCTGAATGTGAGTTTCTTTTCACCCAAAGTCTTCTCTTCTTTCTTTGGAAGCAAGGCTACCAAACCAAAAGCGAGAAAAAAACTAAGGGCATCTAATACCAAGGTAATGCGAAGACTTGCGAATTGTAAGACCAGAAAAGAGAGTGCAGGAGAACTCACACTGACAACTTGCAAGACCAACTCCAAACGAGAATTGTAGAGGACCAGCTCATCCTTCTCTACCAATTCTGTGATAACGGCCTTATTTGCAGGTCTAGAAAAGGCAAAAGCAATAGCCTGCACAATATTAGCAACAATCAAAGCCCCAATCATCCAGTTGTCATTCCTTATAAAAGAAATAGCTAGACAAAGAATACCACAAACAAGGTCCGTCGTCATTAAAATCTTACGACGAGAAAAACGGTCTGAAATGACTCCGCCAAAGGGGTTGACGAGAATAGATGTGACGAGTTCAGAAATCTGATACATTCCTAAAACTGTCTGTCCGATAGTCCCCATGGAAGCCAACCAGACACTATTTCCATAATCATAGAGCATATTCCCTATCTTGTTAACAGCTCCACGGCTAATCAACTGTACTGCATAGCGATTCATATAAAAACTCCTCTCAAATTTTGAAACTATTGTATCAAAACCGAAAGGAGCTTTTTCATTTTTCCCTTATTTGGGAAAATTAATCTTTGACAAATTTTTCGTAGTGTTCCTGATAGTAGGCTACTTGCTCTGGAAGACCTAGCACGTCAAAAATATGCATGGCCTCTTGCATCTGCTTACAGCCTTCTGTACACTGTCCTTTTTGGTATAAGGCAAAGCCTTTTAGGTAATGGAAAATATTACGCTCATAAAGCTTAATACCTTTACCAATAATCTTCTCTGTATAAGTCTCAAAATAGCTTGCATTGTCAAAAGAAAGATGCTCTAAACAATGCTGGTAACAATTGAGGGCCAAAATCAACACTAATCTCTTATGGCGACCAATCTCTTGGTAAAATTCCTCCCTCTCCATAACTTCTCTACCAATCCGAGTGACATAGTCCACATCGTAGAAACTATAGAGGTTACCGAAAAGAATCAACTCATACATGGTCCATTCTTCTGTTTTGAAGAGATAATCTGCTACCTTATCCAAATCATCCTGCTCCATATGATAACTCGAATCTCTTTGACAAATCAGACCTTGCAACAAAATCCAGTTCAGCTCAAAATAAAGGGGATTCGTCGAACTCTTAGCCTTTTCAAGTTGTTCTCTTTGAAGCTTTTGAAAACCTGCAATATCATTTGAGTAGTAAAGTGGGATAATCTGTGCCATCATAGCAACATGTTCATGATTTTGAAAATCCCTAGCCTTGTCCATGAAATTTTCAATGGTCACATGAATGTTATCCAAAATCTCAAAGAAACGTGAGACTGCTAGGTCAGACTCCCCAAGCTCAAAGCGAGATAACTGAGAGGTAGAGCAAGACTCTCCTGCCGCCTCCTTTAAGGAATAATTTCCACTTGTCCGAAATTCACGAAATACTTTTCCAAGATGTTCCATCTTTACACCTGCTCTGATAATTCTTCCCACTCAAGCATAGCTTCTTCCTGACGATGGCTGATTTTGTCCAGTTCAGCCTGCAATTCCATGAGTTTACCTGCATCGTTTGTTTCCAACATTTGTTCAGAAATAGCTTGGCTTTGAATTTCTAACTCTTCGATTTCAGCTTCTAGATTTTCGATTTGTCGCATGAGCTTACGAACTTCTTTTTGACTTTCTTTCTGAGCTTGATAATCATTGACTGGGCTTGCTTCTTTTACTTGATTGCTAGTTGAAGCTTCCTCCATCTGATTAATTTCCATTTCAGCCTTTTTATCAACATAGTAGTCGTAATCTCCCAGGTAAAGAGTCGAACCATTCTCAGACAATTCCAAAACATGAGTTGCCACACGATTGATAAAGTAACGGTCATGGCTGACAAAAAGCAAGGTGCCATCAAAGTCAATCAAGGCATTTTCTAGCACTTCCTTGCTATCAATATCCAAGTGGTTGGTTGGCTCGTCAAGGATCAAGAAGTTGTTGTTTTCCATGGACAATTTAGCTAAAAGCAAACGAGCTTTTTCTCCACCTGACAGCATGCCGACTGATTTTTTAACATCATCTCCTGAGAAAAGGAAGGCACCAAGACGGTTACGGATTTCAACTTCTGGTGTCAGTTTAAAATCATTCCAGAGTTCATCAAGCACAGTATTACTTGCTGTCAGCTTGCTTTGCGTCTGATCATAGTAACCAACCTCAACATTGGCACCAAAGCGCTTTTCACCTTTGATAAAAGGAATCTGGTCCACAATAGACTTGATAAAGGTTGACTTGCCGATTCCATTTGGACCGACGATAGCGACAGCATTCATCTTACGAAGGTCTAGGTTAATTGGTTGTGACAGGACTTCCCCATCATAGCCAACAGCCGCATTTTCAACAGTCAATACAATATTACCAGACGTTTTCTCAGACTGGAAGGTCATGTTGGCAGATTTCTTACCAGCTTCAGGCTTGTCCAAACGCTCCATTTTTTCCAGTTGTTTGCGTCGAGATTGGGCACGTTTGGTCGTTGAAGCTCGGACTAGATTACGATTGACAAAGTCTTCAAGAGCTGCGATTTCCTTCTGTTGCTTTTCATAGTTTTTTGCCTCAGTAGCTAGCTTTTGCTCCTTCAACTCGACAAAACGAGTGTAATTGCCCACATAGCGATCCAAAGAATGCTTGGTCAAATCTAGCGTAATTGTCGCAACCTTGTCCAAGAAATAACGGTCGTGACTAACAATAATGAGGGCACCACTATAGTTTACCAAGTAATTCTCTAGCCAGGCAATGGTTTCAATATCCAAGTGATTGGTTGGCTCGTCCAAGACCAAGAGATTTGGCTTTTCAAGAAGCATTTTGGCCAGCGCCAAACGAGTATTTTGACCACCCGAAAGCTCAGCAATTTTCATCTGCCACATAGACTCGTCAAACTTGAATCCATTCAAAATCGCTCGAATATCAGCTTCGTAGGTAAAGCCTCCTGCTTGGCGAAAATTTTCAGATAAGCGATCGTAATCTGACATCAGCTTATTCAAGTCCTCACCAGACTTTTCTCCCATCTCTAGCTCCATCTGACGAAGTTGTTTCTCAGTTCGACGTAAGTCATCAAAGACATGAAGCATTTCATCGTAGATGGTATTTTCAGACTCAAAACGGCTATCTTGGGCTAGGTAAGACAGAGAAATATCTTTTTTCTTATTGATTTCTCCGCTAGTTGGCTCCTCTTCTCCAACCAAAATCTTCAAAAGAGTAGACTTACCTGCACCATTTTTCCCAACAAGAGCAATTCGATCTCGTTCATCAACTTGCAGGGTGATATTATCAAAAAGAACCTCTCCTGCAAAAGAACGTTCAATTTTATTAGCTTGTAAAATAATCATACAAACAGTATAGCACGTTTCCCTAAGGCATTCAAGACTTGATAAACAGGCATAAGTCACTACTTTTCTGAAAATTATGCTACCGTTTTACTAAAACGCTAAAAAGTGCTATAATGTGAACGGTTAAAACAATTTACAAAAAGGAGAATTTCAATGTCTTACCAAGAAAATTACCAGAAATGGGTTGATTTTGCGGAGCTTCCTGATTACCTTCGTCAAGATTTGGAAAATATGGACGAAAAAACAAAGGAAGATGCCTTCTATACAAATCTTGAATTTGGTACTGCAGGGATGCGTGGCTTGATTGGTGCTGGTACCAACCGCATCAACATCTACGTTGTTCGTCAAGCTACTGAAGGATTGGCTCGTTTGATTGAGTCTAAAGGTGGAAATGAAAAAGAACGTGGTGTCGCAATCGCCTACGATAGCCGTCACTTCTCACCTGAGTTTGCCTTTGAATCTGCGGCAGTTCTTGCTAAACACGGCATCAAATCTTACGTATTTGAAAGCCTCCGTCCAACTCCAGAACTCTCATTTGCAGTTCGTCACCTCAACTGTTTCGCTGGTATCATGGTCACAGCCAGCCACAACCCTGCTCCATTTAACGGTTACAAGGTTTATGGTGAAGACGGTGGACAAATGCCTCCACACGATGCGGACGCTTTGACTACTTATATCCGTGCTATCGAAAACCCATTTGCAGTTGAAGTTGCTGATGTGGAAGCTGAAAAAGCTTCTGGTTTGATTGAAGTTATCGGCGAAGCTGTTGACGTAGAATACCTTAAAGAAGTTAAGGACGTAAACATCAACCCAGCCTTGATTGAAGAATTTGGTAAAGACATGAAAATTGTCTACACACCACTTCATGGTACTGGTGAAATGTTGGCTCGTCGTGCTCTTGCCCAAGCAGGATTTGACTCTGTTCAAGTCGTTGAAGCGCAAGCAACTGCCGATCCTGACTTCTCAACTGTAAAATCTCCAAACCCAGAAAGCCAAGCAGCCTTTGCTCTTGCTGAAGAACTTGGTCGTCAAGTTGGTGCAGATGTTCTTGTGGCAACTGACCCTGACGCTGACCGTGTTGGTGTGGAAGTTCTTCAAAAAGATGGTAGCTACCTCAACCTTTCAGGTAACCAAATCGGTGCTATCATGGCTAAATACATCTTGGAAGCCCACAAAAACGCTGGAACTCTTCCAGAAAACGCGGCTCTTTGCAAATCTATCGTATCAACTGACTTGGTAACGAAGATTGCTGAAAGTTACGGCGCAACTATGTTCAACGTCTTGACAGGTTTCAAATTTATCGCTGAAAAAATCCAAGAATTCGAAGAAAAACACAATCACACTTACATGATGGGATTTGAAGAAAGCTTCGGTTACTTGATTAAACCATTCGTTCGTGATAAAGATGCTATCCAAGCCGTTCTCGTCGTTGCTGAGCTTGCTGCCTACTACCGTTCACGTGGTTTAACACTTGCTGACGGTATCGAAGAAATCTACAAAGAGTACGGCTACTACGCTGAAAAGACTATCTCTGTTACCCTTTCTGGTGTTGATGGTGCTGAACAAATCAAAGCGATTATGGCTAAATTCCGTAATAATGCTCCAAAAGAATGGAATGCAACAGCTATCACTGTCGTAGAAGACTTCAAGGCACAAACTGCTACTGCTGCAGACGGTACCGTTACAAACTTGACAACTCCTCCAAGTGATGTGTTGAAATACACACTTGCTGACGGTTCATGGATTGCCGTTCGCCCTTCAGGGACAGAACCAAAAATCAAGTTCTACATTGCAGTTGTAGGTGAAACAAACGAAGAATCACAAGCTAAAATTGATAATATCGAAGCAGAAATCAATGCTTTTGTAAAATAAAACACTATAAAAGATGAGACAAACCAATCTCATCTTTTTTTCGTATCAAATCTAAGCAATTTTAGAAACTTTATGGCATACTAGACTTATCAATGAAAGCGAGGTAATCTCATGGAACAATTTTTAGATAACATCAAAGACCTTGAAGTCACTACGGTTGCACGTGCGCAAGAAGCTCTTGATAAAAAAGAAGCTGCAACCTTCTTTATCGGTCGCAAAACTTGCCCTTACTGCCGTAAATTTGCTGGTACCTTGGCAGGTGTCGTAGCTGAAACCAAAGCTCACATCTACTTCATCAACAGTGAAGAACCAAGCCAACTCAATGAGTTGCAAGAATTCCGCTCACGCTACGGAATCCCAACTGTACCAGGCTTTGTTCATATTGCGGATGGACAAATCAATGTCCGTTGCGACTCTTCAATGTCAGCACAAGAAATCAAAGAATTTGCAGGATTGTAAAAAAGCCACTCATCGAGTGGTTTTTAAATGGTCAAAATTACGTTTTTTCAAGCAAATCTTGTATCATCCGATGCAGTTCTTCGATTTTCTCAGATTGTTTCTCTATTAATATTCTTTGGCTCGATAATTCGTCTTGGAGTTTATCAAGTTTTATCTGTTCATCTGGATTATCTTTTACAAAAAAGTTCGTCAAGGCACTTGTTAACATTCCTATTGTACTAATCCCTACCAACATTAATAAAACAGCTAGCCATTTCCCAAAAAGGGAAACTGGAACAATATCACCATAACCAACAGTGGTTACTGTCACAAGAGCCCACCAAAGACTATCTGAGAAGGATTTTTCTTCAACTACAGATAAAATTGAACTTCCTACTAGCACGATAAAGATATTAACATATAAGATATAAATCAAGCCATTTGTCCGTAAGAATCTACTAATTTTTCTTTCTAATTTACATGTAAGTCCAATTATTCTAAGTAAACGAGTCAGTTTCAGTAATTTTGTCAGCCTTGCTAGGCGAAAGATACGTCCTAATCGAAACACTGTAAAAATAGCATTTAAAGGCAGGATAGCTAGCAGATCAAAGATATTTTCAATTATGAATCGCCAGTTCCCTTTACTTAAAAAGAACCGCCAGCCATAATCTACCACAAAAACACCCCAAAGTAGTAAATCAATAATGTTGTACGGAGGATTGTCCAAATCGACCATCTCAGCAAATCCAAGCAATACCAGAATAACAGAGATTAACGCAAGTATGATAATCGTTGTATCATAGTAATCCTTAAATAACCATTTTCTTTTCACACTACTTCTCCTATATCATTTGTAAACATTATACCACACCAAATTTCTACTAGATATATAAAAAAGAAGGCCCCCGCCTTCTTTTTTATATATCTGTCAATGGTGTTGCGGTATCTGGTGAGGTATCATAAACCTTAAAGTCTACTCCGACTCCCAGATCAGCTTGCGCCAGCTGATTGACCATGGTCATATGAGCCAGCTCCTTGATATTGTTTTCCTTAGACAAGTGACCAAGGTAGATTTTCTTAGTACGATTCCCAAGTGTACGAATCATAGCTTCGGCACCATCTTCGTTAGAAAGGTGACCGAGATCCGATAGGATTCGTTGTTTGAGTCGCCAAGCATAAGATCCTGCTCGCAGAATCTCTACATCATGGTTGGACTCGATAAGATAGCCGTCCGCATTTTCGACAATTCCCGCCATACGGTCACTAACATAACCTGTATCTGTCAAAAGGACAAAACTCTTGTCATCCTTCATAAAGCGATAGAACTGCGGTGCGACTGCATCATGGCTAACACCAAAACTCTCGATGTCGATATCTCCAAAGGTTTTGGTTTTACCCATTTCAAAAATATGCTTTTGCGAAGAGTCTACCTTGCCAAGATACTTGCTATTTTCCATAGCTTGCCAGGTCTTTTCATTGGCGTAAAGATCCATACCATACTTGCGAGCCAAAACGCCTACTCCATGGATATGATCTGAATGCTCATGCGTAATCAAGATGGCATCCAAGTCCTCTGGTTTGCGATTTATTTCAGCAAGTAAGCTGGTAATTTTCTTGCCCGACAAGCCTGCATCCACTAAAAGTTTCTTTTTTGGGGTTTCCAGATAAAAGGAATTTCCACTGGAACCCGACGCTAAAATACTGTATTTAAAGCCTGTTTCACTCATTCTGGTCTTCTATTTCGTCCTCCCATACTTCTTCCTTCACTGCATCCTTATCATAAGGGAGCACAATTGTGAAAGTTGATCCCTTACCGTATTCACTCTTGGCCCAAATAAAGCCATTATGCTGTTTGATAATTTCCTTAGCAATAGACAGTCCCAGACCTGTCCCACCCTGGGCACGACTTCTAGCACGATCCACACGGTAAAAACGGTCAAAGATGCGTGGTAAATCCTGCTTAGGAATACCCAAACCTTGGTCTGAGATGGATAAAATCATCTGATCATCAGTCGTCTTCATGGTCACTGTGATTTTCCCACCATCTGGTGAATACTTGATGGCATTGTTAAGAATATTATCAATGACCTGTGTCATCTTGTCTGTATCAATTTCAATCCAGACAGAGGTAATTGGGTAATCTCTCACCAGTTCGTATTTCTTCTCTTCATCCTGCCCTCTTATCTGATCAAAACGGTTGAGGATAAAAGTAATAAAGGCAGTGAAGTTAATCAGTTCCACATCCAGATGACTGGTCGCATTGTCAATTCGAGAGAGATGGAGGAGGTCAGTTACCATGCGCATCATACGATTGGTTTCGTCTAGAGATACCTTAATAAAGTCTGGTGCAACAGGTTCTGACAAGGCTCCCTCATCCAAAGCTTCAAGATAGGATTTTACACTAGTCAGTGGAGTCCGTAACTCATGACTAACGTTAGAAACAAAGAGTCTCCGTTCGCGCTCTTCCTTCTCTTGCTCCGTTGTATCATGCAGAACGGCAACCAGACCTGAGATAAAGCCAGATTCTCGACGGACCAAGGCAAAGCGTACACGAAGGCTCAGATATTCACCATTGTCATCCTGAGAATCAATCATGAGTTCAGGAATCTGCGTAATCAAATCACGAAGTTCATACTCATCTTCAATCTTAAGCAATTCTAGAATACTTTTATTGAGAACCTCTTCTTTCTGAACACCTAGCTGTTTCTTAGCCATGTCATTAATCATAGTAATCTTGCCACGACGATTGGTCGCAAGGACTCCATCCGTCATGTAAGACAGGATACTATGTAATCGTTTACTCTCTTGTTCCAGATTTTCTTGAGTCAAACGGATTACTTCTGATAAATCATTGAGATTATTGGTAATATTAGTGATTTCAGAGCTTCCCTGCATATCCAATACCTGAGAATAGTCTCCTGCAATCAGGTCTTTCACCTTTTGATTAATTTGCTTCAACCGAATATTATCTCGCCGATTTTCTAGCAAAAGTAAGGTAACAATCAAGATAAAACCCAATAAAATTAAAATGAAGATAAAATCACTAGTAAGAATATTTTTTCTAATAAATTCAATCATTATTTCTCATATAATAACCAACACCGCGACGTGTTAGGATATACTCTGGACGACTTGGTGTATCTTCAATCTTCTCACGCAAACGTCTGATAGTTACGTCAACTGTTCGAACATCTCCGAAATAATCGTAACCCCAGACCGTTTCAAGTAAGTTTTTTTCTCTTTAGTATATCCTAGATTAAAGAAGGAGAAGACATTATCAGT
>CAURHZ010000022.1:0-10856 GCA_963524345.1 uncultured Streptococcus sp. | reverse complement strand
CTTTATAAGTTATCAAAAAAGTCAGCACGATTATGCTGACTTTTTCTCTTATCTGATTTCTATACTTCCTTAACAAAAACCACTTCCTGTGGTTGTGACAAATCTTCTCTGTAGGAAAATCCTGCAAAGTTCAAGCGACGTGCTTCCTCCACAGTTTGAACTTGATTTTCAATCAGGGCTGTCAGGAAGGCACCACGGGCTTTCTTAGAAATAGTTGAATGAATCTTCAACTGACCACCCTTGTCCTCCATGAATTTGAAGGTCACCATTTTTTCTCTGATTTCCTTAGAAAATACAGTCTCAAACTCCGATGACAAGAGAGAGAAAATTAGGTCTTCCTTCTTCACAGCTTCATCATAGGCTACCTTCCAATGGCTCTTCAAAGTCTTACCAGCGACTTTTAACTTCATCAAAAAGTCCAAACGGTGAGGGGCTATGGGTGACAAGGCTGGTACGACTCCGTACAAAGCCGAGGTAATGAAGACATGATTTTCAAGATAGGCTTGTTCTACCTCGGTCAATTTATCACGCTTTATATGGCGGTACATAAGCCCATCAAATAGATTCAAGGCTGGGTAGTGTTGAGCAGTTTGCCTTTTCAAAGCTTGGATATTTTGAAATTCTTCCGCCGCCTTCTCGGCTGATACCTTGTAAAAACTCTCCAATTGACTAGCAGAATAGAGAGCCAAGGCATCCAGTACGGCCTGACTTTCTGGTTTTAAAGGAGTGGCTTCAATACTTGGCAAGTCTGTGTTCATTTCTTTTGCTGTTGGGATTAAAATTTTCATATTAATAGTGTAGCATATTTTTTAACCACAACCAAGGAATTCATCTGAAAAGAGACTGGGGAAAAAGGCATTAAAATTAAAAAATGCATAGTATCAGGAATTGAGAAATCTTGATACTATGCGTTTTATGATGGAAAGATTTACTTCATTTTTTCCTGAAATTGAGGTTTTGCCCAGCCTCTCCTCTTACTGAACTTTAAAGGTCTTGAGATAGTTGTCTTTTCCTACTTGACCTTCGAAGGTTTTACCATTTTCGAGGTAAGGCAGGTCATCTGATACAGAGGCCTTAACCTTGTAAATCTTGCCATCAACTTTAAAGAAGTAGACGGTGTCGCCCTTGATAACAGCTGATTTGAGGTCTGCTACCACACCCTTGATACTTTCTGTGGTTTCATTATCAATTTCAAGATCGTTTTTGTTGGCGTACTTGCTGAGCAGTTCTTCCACAGTGGTGGCTACGATAACATTTTGGTACTCGACTGCGTCTACCAAAGCGTACTCTTTGACCAAGCCAGCATTGTCCTTCAAGCCCATGATGTAGAGAGGCTTGTCATTGATGTTGATGAGGATTGGGAAGGTTGACTTGTAGGATTTCTCCTGAACAGCACCTTCGGCTGATTCACGGGCTGATTCTTCGGTCGCAGAAGCCAAGCTATACTTAGTGATTTCTCCTGTCCGCATATTTTCAAGGATAAAACCAAGATTACTTTCATCTGCATTGGCCGACGTCACACCTGTGTAGAGGTAGATGTCATTACCGATAGACAAATAATTATATCCCTTGGTAGTCTGGGTCACGTTTTTCTTGGAAATCATAGCATTCCAGAAACCGTCCTTGTACTTGCCGTTGTAGTTAATTTGCTCAATGGTTTCCTCAGCTGGATAAACCCTGTCCACCCATTCTGGAACATCTGACAAGCTGTATTCCTTGGTTTCTCCATTTGTGGCATCCAAGATAATGACTGAAACAGGACGAGGAACCGCAAGTCCAAATTGCTTTTGGTAAACCGTTGCTACATAGAAAGGATTGCCCTCATCGTCCACCTCAAAAGATGGAGTCTTGAAGATTTTAGTTGGGTACTTCAAGCGCAGGTGACGCTTGACATCGCGGTTAAAATACTCCGAGTCCGAATACTTGATTGGTGTCTTCAAGTCCACCAAGTCGGCATTCCCGGTTACCATGTCCACCTTGATATACTCGCCGATTCCCTTGGCTTGATTATTAAACCACTTGATAGGATCTGCGTATTCTAGTGGCGTAACTCGATAAGGTTTCCCATCAATCGTCAATTGGGTATAGGTGTCTGCCGCTACGTACTGCGACACCTTATCTGTTAGGGAACCCAAGTAGCGGTCACCAATTTTTTCAGCGGTACTTCTATCTAAGATAGGAACCTTACTGGTATCAGTCTTAGGAAATTCAGTAAAGTCTTTTTCCGTAACTGTGACTACATTGGCATAATTTTTAGCCTGAAAAATGCTAGAAGTTACCAAGGAAACCAAGGCTGCTAAGAGAAGAATTCCTCCAATAGAAGCTAAAAGGATTTTCCCTAACCGATTGATTTTGAAACCCTCAAAATTTAAGGCTGCTTCCGCCTTGCCATGACGCACGTGAACTGTTTTGACCAGATTGATTCCCTTGCCAAAACCAAATAAGATTGCTACAAGCAGCAAATGCCCACAGAGGAAAAAGAGAAATTCCCAGCTGGTCAGGTTAAGAGGCGGTAAAAAGATATACCAGGTCGTTGCGATAAAAATAAGTTCAAAGACTATTCGTTTCATTTGCTTTCCTCCTAAATGATTCGTCCTTCCAAGTGATCCAGTTCATGCTGACAAATCTGGGCTGGGAAGCCTGTCAAGGTGATGGTCTGTTCCTGCCACTTGGTGTCACGATAGGCAACCCTTATGGTTTCATAACGCCTAGTAGGTCTCACACCTGTCAAAGATAAACAGCCCTCTTCTGTCTCATAAGGTCCTTCAAAGGACAGGAGCACTGGATTAAACATGACCACAGGAACCAAGCCAAGATTAAAAATAATCACGCGCTTCTGCACCCCAATCATATTGGCAGCCAGACCGACACAGGTCTCACGATTGGCTAAAAGCGTATCCTGTAAATCTCTGGCAAGATACAGATCATCCTGACTTGCCGGCTGAGATACCTGAGATAAAAACAAAATATCCTTCACAATTTTCTTTTCCACTTCCTCACACTCCTCTTACTTTTTACTATATTATAGCAATTATAGCACAAAAGCCGATAACTGCAAGCCCTTTCCCTCAACTGTAGCAAAAAGCCATCCGAAGATGACTTTTTTTAAATCGCATTCTTATCAAAGCCAAGTTTACGTTGAACAAACTTAACGATTTCGACGATGATAATCATTGAGAAGCTTCCGCCCATAACGATTCCCCATTGTGACAAGTCTAGTTTGGTTACGTGGAAGATTCCTTCAAGCGGTTCTACGACGATTGTTGCCATAAGAAGGATGAAGGATACCAAGATAGACCAGTTGAAGGTCTTAGACTTGAATGGGCCAACTGTTAAGATGGATTGGTAAACAGATTTCACATTGTAGGCATGGAAGAGCTGAATCAAGCCAAGGGTTGCAAAGGCCATAGCAAGGGCATCTGCGTGAATGGCATGATTGTCACCCACATGAACTGGGTAAGCAATCGCAAGGCCATAAACACTCATAACAATAGCTGCTTGGAGTACACCTTGATAGATGATAGAACTCAAAACACCACCTGAGAAGAAGCTTGCCTTTCGTCCACGTGGTTTATGGTTCATGACACCAGGCTCAGCAGGTTCAACACCTAGTGCAATTGCTGGGAAAGTATCGGTTACCAAGTTGATCCACAAAAGATGAACTGGCTGTAAGACATCCCAACCAAACAAGGTTGATAGGAAGATGGTTAATACTTCAGCAGTATTGGCAGAAAGTAGGTACTGAATCGTCTTTTGAATATTTGAGAAGACCTTACGTCCTTCTTCCACTGCAACGATAATAGTCGCAAAGTTATCATCTGCAAGAATCATGTCAGAAGCCCCCTTAGAAACCTCTGTACCAGTGATTCCCATACCGATACCGATGTCTGCTGTTTTCAAAGCCGGAGCATCATTGACACCGTCACCTGTCATGGCAACGACCTTACCTTGTTTTTGCCAGGCCTTGACGATACGAACCTTGTGTTCTGGAGACACGCGGGCGTAAACAGAGTATTGACCAACGACTTTTTCAAAGTCTTCATCTGACAGTTCGTTGAGTTCAGCACCAGTTAAAACGTGACCTTCTGTATCGTTTGCATCAATGATTCCCAAACGTTTGGCAATAGCTTCTGCAGTGTCTTGATGGTCACCCGTAATCATGATTGGACGAATTCCCGCTTCCTTAGCCACACGAACAGCCTCAGCAGCTTCAGGACGTTCAGGGTCAATCATCCCAATCAAACCAGTAAAGATTAAATCATTTTCAAGCTCTTCAGAAGTCAGGTTTTCTGGAATGCTGTCAATAATCTTATAAGCACCTGCAAGGACACGCAAGGCTTGGTGGGCCATTTCAGAGTTGTTTGTATGGATGAGGTTTGTAACATTCTCATCAATCGGAGCAATATCCCCAGCCTTATCACGAAGAACACAACGTTTCAAGAGTTGGTCTGGCGCACCTTTAACAGCTACGAGGAAGCGTCCATCTGCAAGTGGATGAACTGTTGACATGAGCTTACGTTCAGAATCAAATGGCAATTCAGCCACACGAGGATATTTGTCTAAAAATCCTTTGACATCGTAGCCCTTGTCCAAGGCATATTGGATAAAGGCTGTTTCGGTTGGGTCACCAATCAGGTTGCCTTCCACATCTATTTTGGTATCATTTGCCAAAACAACTGAACGAAGAAGGGGCATTTCAAGCCCTAGTTCAATGTCATCAGCTGAGTCATGTAGGACTGCATCGTAGAAGACTTTTTCGACTGTCATCTTGTTCATGGTCAGCGTACCAGTCTTATCAGAAGCAATGATTTCTGTTGAACCAAGTGTTTCTACTGCTGGCAACTTACGAACGATAGAGTTTCGTTTGGCCAAAACTTGAGTACCAAGGGCAAGAACGATAGTTACGATAGCTGGGAGCCCTTCTGGAATGGCTGCAACAGCAAGGGCAACAGAGGTCATCAACTCACCAAGTGGATTTTTCCCTTGAATGAAGACTCCAACTACAAAAGTAACAAGGGCAATGACCAAGATAGCATAGGTCAAGACCTTAGAAAGGTTGTTCAAGTTTTGTTTAAGTGGTGTATCCGTCTCATCCGCATCTTGGAGCATGCCAGCAATGTGACCAACCTCCGTGTACATACCTGTATTGACAACAACACCCATCCCACGACCATAGGTCACGTTTGAGTTTTGGAAGGCCATGTTGACACGGTCACCAATACCAGCATCTGCAGCAAGTTCAACTGTCAAGTCTTTTTCAACTGGCACAGACTCACCTGTCAGGGCAGCTTCTTCGATTTTAAGAGAGTTGGCTTCAAGCAAACGTAGGTCTGCAGGTACTACATCACCAGCTTCGAGGGCAACGATATCACCTGGTACCAATTCTTTAGAGTCAATCTCTGCCATGTGTCCATCACGCAGAACGCGGGCAGCTGGACTAGACATGGATTTGAGAGCTTCGATCGCTTCTTCTGCTTTCCCTTCTTGGTAAACACCAAAGGCAGCGTTGATGATAACCACGGCTAGGATGATGATAGCATCTGCGATATCTTCCCCACCAGAAGTCACGACTGACAAAATAGCTGCCGCAACTAGGATGATAATCATCAAATCCTTAAATTGCTCGATAAATTTGACCAGGATTGATCGTTTCTCGCCTTCTTCGAGTTCATTGTGGCCAAATTCTGCAAGGCGCTTTTCAGCCTCACTTGATGACAAACCTTGCTCGGTCGCATCCACAGCCTTCAAGACCTCTTCAGGACTCTGAGTGTAAAACGCTTGGCGTTTTTGTTCTTTTGACATGTGTCTCCTCCTTGACATTGTGTGCAAAACAGACTCTCTTTTCCCTCATCGCATCTTTTTACGACAAACAAAAAGAGACCTGTTAATCATAACAAGTCTCGCTGTTTAAGATAGTGCCGGAAAGAATACTTTTCAGTATAAAATTCGGAATGACGACACTATCACAGGTTTCTGCCAGCTACTCCCTTGAGTAGTTCTATTATACCAAATTTAGAAAAGTTTTCAAAGAGTAAAAACTGACTTATTTGAATTTTCCCTTGAAAACCAGTATAATGGTAGAATGCTATATGACTAGAAAGGAAGTTGAATGAAGCAATCTATCTCAAATCTCAAGTTAGCTGAGCGTGGGGCCATTATCAGCATTTCAACCTATTTGATCTTGTCTGCAGCAAAATTAGCAACTGGTCATCTTCTTCATTCATCCAGTTTGGTAGCCGATGGTTTCAACAACGTATCAGATATTATCGGAAATGTTGCCCTCTTGATTGGGATTCGAATGGCGCGCCAACCTGCAGACCGTGACCACCGTTTTGGCCACTGGAAGATTGAAGATTTGGCTAGCTTAATCACTTCCATCATCATGTTTTATGTCGGTTTCGATGTACTTCGGGATACCATTCAAAAAATTCTCAGTCATGAAGAAACGGTCATTGACCCTCTTGGTGCAACCCTAGGAATCATTTCTGCAGCGATTATGTTTGTAGTTTATCTCTACAATACTCGCCTCAGTAAGAAATCTAACTCTAAAGCACTTAAGGCCGCAGCAAAGGACAATCTTTCTGATGCTGTTACCTCACTTGGTACTACTATTGCCATCCTAGCTAGCAGTTTCAATTATCCCATTGTGGATAAACTGGTTGCCATTATCATCACTTTCTTTATCTTGAAGACTGCCTATGATATCTTTATCGAGTCTTCCTTTAGTCTTTCAGATGGCTTTGACGACCGTCTGCTTGAGGACTATCAAAAGGCCATTATGGAAATTCCCAAAATCAGCAAGGTCAAGTCGCAAAGAGGTCGCACTTACGGTAGCAATATTTACCTGGATATCACGCTGGAGATGAACCCTGACCTGTCTGTTTTTGAGAGTCACGAGATTGCGGATCAAGTCGAATCTATGCTGGAGGAACGTTTTGGCGTCTTTGATACCGATGTTCATATTGAGCCAGCACCTATCCCTGAGGATGAAATTTTAGACAATGTCTACAAAAAATTGCTTATGCGCGAACAATTGATTGATCAGGGAAATCAACTGGAAGAATTCTTGGCTGACGATTTTGTCTATATTCGTCAAGATGGAGAACAGATGGATAAAGAGACCTATAAAGCCGAAAAAGAGTTGAATTCTGCTATCAAGGACATCCAAATCACTTCTATCAGTCAGAAAACAAAACTCATCTGCTATGAGTTAGATGGTATCGTCCATACCAGTATCTGGCGTCGCCACGAAACTTGGCAAAATGTCTTTCATCAAGAAACCAAAAAAGAAGACAAACAGTAACCCTATCCAGTGGATAGGGCTTTTTGATTGGTTTTCTTAAACCTAATCTGGCTTATCGCTGTTTTTAAGATTTGGCTTTCGAAGCTTGTTTTGTCTGTTTTCTTGCTTGACGATTTTGTTCGATACGCCATTCTCTTTCATAGTACTTCATGATCTCGTATACCCTTTCAGGAAGACCTACATCTAGTAGAAAGATAGGGATGTTCAAATCTGCTGACTGATGAAAAGGGAAACACCTTCTCTTCAGTATAGATAGAAGTGATTGGGATTTCTCATTTTCCTTGTTTTTAAAATAAACTTCAATCTGATAGGAATTCCTATACTTCCCTCGAATCCGAGAGAAAGAAAATTCCTCTACATCAGCCCAAGCATAGAAATGACTGGATTTCTTTGGATTCGGTTTGTAGTAAAATCCCTGAACAGTAAATCTCAAATATTCCTTGTCCGAACTTAAAAGTCTGTAAGTCAGATAAACTCCTACTCCAACATAAAAAAGTAAAGCCAGCATTAACAAAAGACTTATCGTATGAAGTCTGGTCCCCTTTTGCGAATGCGAATGGAAATAATAGAGAGCTAACAACAATAAAAGTGCTGAAGCCAAGGCAAACAAGGTGTTCCAAATGATTTTCTTGGGACTACATTTAATGACTTTTTCTTCAGTCATGCTAACTCACTTAAATACTCATAGCGTTCGTATTTTTCAAGGAGTGCTTCATTCTTCTCATCTAGTTCTTTTTGAAGAGTCGCTAGCTTACCAAAATCAGAGCCGTTAGCCTGCATTTCCTCTTCAATCGCAGCGATACGGTTTTCCAAGGCTTCAATATCGCCTTCAATGCTTGCCCACTCCTGCTTTTCTTGATAGGTCATGCGTTTCTTGTCTTCACGGACCTTGACCACTTTTTCCTTTTCGGCCTTTTGCACTTGATTGACTATATCTGTTTCAAAGGTTTTTTCATCAAGGTAGTCGGTGTAATGACCAAAGAAAGGACGAATCTTGCCATCCTCAAAAGCGAGAATCTTGGTTGCTACCTTATCCAAGAAATAACGGTCATGGCTAACTGTCAAGACAGGACCTGCAAAGCCTTGCAAAAAATTCTCCAAAACTGTCAAGGTCGCAATGTCTAGATCATTGGTTGGCTCGTCCAAGAGAAGAACATTTGGTTTTTCAAGGAGCAGTTTGAGGAGATAAAGGCGTTTTTTCTCTCCACCAGACAATTTCTCAATCAAGGTTCCATGCGTTGAACGTGGGAAGAGGAACTGCTCCAGCAACTCAGCGATGGAAGTCATAGAACCACCGCTGGTCTTAACCTCCTCTGCCACTTCCTGCAGGTAATTGATCACTCGCTTGCTTTCATCTAAGCCCTCGATTTGCTGAGAGAAATAGGCAATGCGAACAGTTTCCCCTATCACAACTTGACCTGCTGTCGGCTTAAGACTGCCTGCAATCAGGTTAAGCAGGGTTGATTTTCCAACACCGTTGTCCCCAACAATTCCGATACGGTCTTTGGCCTGCACCAAGAGATTAAAATTTTGCAAAATAGGCTTGTTTTCATAGGCAAAAGAAACATCCTGAAACTCGATGACTTTTTTCCCAATTCGACTGGTCTCAAAGTTCATGGTCAAGTCTGTCTCAGCAACTCCACCTGAAACTTCTTTCTTCAAGTCATGGAAACGATTAATACGAGCCTGTTGCTTGGTCGCACGCGCCTGCGGTTGCCTGCGCATCCAGGCTAATTCTTGCTTATAAAGTTGTTCCTTTTTGTGGAGAAGAGCCGCATCGCGCTCGTCCTGTTCTGCCTTGAGGCGAACATAGTCCTGATAATTCCCCTGATATTCCATCAAACCAGCTCGATCCAACTCGAAAATCCGTGTTGACAGCGCATCTAAGAAATAACGATCGTGGGTGATAAAAAGGACGGTCTTCTTGGAATTTTTCAAAAAGAGGGTCAGCCACTCGATAGTTGCAATATCCAGATGGTTGGTTGGCTCATCCAGTAGCAAGAGGTCGTGGTTGCCAAGAAGAACTTGCGCCAACTGAACTCGTCTTCTCAGACCACCTGACAATTCCCCAACAGGAGTCGACAAGTCCTGAATCCCTAGCTTACTGAGAACGGTCTTGACCTGACTCTCAATTTCCCAAGCTTGGAGAGAGTCCATTTCAGCCATAACCCGTTCCAAACGTACCTGCTTGTCCTCACTGTAGTTGAGCATGATCAACTCGTACTCACGAATGAGCTGGATTTCCTTGAGATCGCTTGATAGAACCGTATCCAAAACGGTCTTGCAATCATCAAAATCAGGATCTTGAGTCAAGTAACCAATCTGGTAATCATTCTTAGCTGAAAAGGGACTGACATCCCCATCAAAGCCAGAAACACCAGAAAGAACATCCAAAAGGGTAGTCTTACCAGTCCCATTGACACCGATTAGACCAATTCTATCCAAGTCATGGATAATAAAGGAAATATCCTTAAAAACGATCTTGTCACCGACGGATTTACTTAGTTTTTCAACGATAAAATCACTCATTTTTTCTCCCTTAGATAAGCATGGATGGCTTGACGGTCATTTTCCAATTCTCCATCGACAATGGCATACTCAATCTCTGTTAAAATCTCTCCCAAGTCTGGTCCCGGCTGATAGTCATATTCCTTGATCAAAATACCACCGTTGATTTGAATTTCTTTCTTATCATGAATAGTCAAGCTCTGGTAGGTTTCTGTTATGGCTTGTGGGTTGACTGGTTTTCCCTGAGCCTGTCGAAGATTTTCAGCCTGTAAAAGCAAATCCAAGTCAAAGCGATAACAATCGCGCTTGCTCAATTCTCCCTTTTCACGCAAGGCCAAAATAGTCAGCAAATCCTGAACTTGCTTGGCAAACTGGCGTGAGGTCTTCCAAGCCTTCAAAAATGGCTGCGCATTTTCAATCTCCAAAGCCCATAGTAGAGCCGCCCAGGCTTGCTCTGAAGATTCAAAGGTGAAATCAGTCTCCAAATCAAACAGTCTATTGAGCTTGTCCTGGCTAGCTGCCATATCGGGGAGATAGTCATAAGCTTGACTCTCAATCATGGAAGTCAAGCCCCTTCTCCAAAATGGAGCCAGCAAGAGTTTATCAAACTCGACGAAGGTACGCTCTACAGAAATTTTCTCCAAAAGTGGCGTCAAGGTCTTCATAGCTTTAAAGGTTTCTGGCTCAAGTTCAAAACCAAGACTGGCCTGAAAACGGAAACCACGCATAATCCGTAGAGCATCTTCGTTGAAACGCTCACTAGCTACACCAACCGCCCGCAAAACTTGATTTTCCAAATCTTCTAAACCACGGAACAAGTCAATGATTTCCCCTGTCTCGTCCAAGGCAAAGGCATTGACTGTGAAATCACGGCGCTTGAGGTCTTCTTCTAGCGAACGCACAAAGGAAACCGCACTGGGTCTTCGATAGTCCACATAGACATCTTCTGTCCGAAAAGTGGTTACCTCATACTCCTCGTCCCCGTCTAATACCAAGACAGTTCCATGCTCAATTCCGATATCGGCTGTTCGCGGAAAAATCTGCT
>CAURHZ010000021.1:0-10907 GCA_963524345.1 uncultured Streptococcus sp. | reverse complement strand
CTATTTGGTAAATTGATGTTCAGTAAATTCTCTTGCAAACTTCAATTAAGCATGATGGATAAACTCTATCCTAAACTGGCTTATCCAGAAGAAATAAAAGCATATTATTTGGAGGATCTGCCAAGGACGCCTATCAAAACATTGGTGACAGTTTACAGAACTTATATGGGGTGTTACAAGCTGAAGGATACGATTTCTGCTAGTAAGGCTCAGGTTCTGTATATCTATGGTGAAAAAGAATTGAACTGTGTGAAAGCATCGGCGAATTTATTTCACCAGCTACATCCCAACACGATCCTGTACGAAGCAAAGGGGTATGACCATGGCTATCTATCAACTTACCTGCCTCAAGAATGGATTGATTTGGTTGAGCCGTTTTTAAAGAGTGATCCATTGGAAATCTGATATGCTGTAAGGAGGAATCTTATGCTAGGAGCAATAGTTGGAGACATTGTTGGTTCAGTTTATGATTGGAACAATATTAAAACCAAGGACTTTCCATTATTTCGTGAGGATTGTTTTTTCACGGACGATACGGTTATGACCTGTGCTGTTGCTGAAGCCATCATGAACGGTGGTCAGAAGGATGACTTTATTGACGCCATGAAAAAATATGGTAGGATGTATCCCGATGCTGGGTACGGGCCTAGGTTTAATACATGGATTCAAAGCAATGATTGCTCCCCTTATAATAGCTTTGGCAATGGCTCAGCCATGCGTGTTTCTCCTTGTGCTTGGGTCATGGATTGTAGTTTCTGTGCCAGAACAGGAGCTTGGCCGTCCAGAAGAGCTCTTGCACGACTTTCTGCAGAGGTGACTCATAACCATCCAGAAGGGGTCAAGGGAGCTATGGCGACGTCTGATGCTATCTTTATGTGTCGTTATTACTTTGGAGGTTACAGTGGCGACTATGGAAAACCAATCAACGATAACCCTACAGAGTGCAAGAGACTCATCAAGGAATACATAGAGCAAGAGTATGGATATAATCTTTCTCAAACACTAGATGAAATTCGTCCTACTTATCGTTTCAATGAAACTTGTCAGGATACGGTACCTCAAGCTATCATTGCTTTTCTTGAAAGTACAGATTTTGAAGATGCAATTCGAAATGCCATCTCTCTTGGAGGGGATAGTGATACTCTTGCTGCTATCACAGGGAGTATAGCAGAAGCAGCTTATGGCATACCTGATTGGATTATGGAGATGGCCTATACATATCTTGATGAGCCCTTAAAGGATGTCCTCAGACGATGGGAGCAAGAAGTTTCAATAACATAACAGAGATTAGATAAAGACAACCAAAAACACTAAAGCGACGAGATATGTAACAATCTCGTCGCTTTTGCTTAAAAGTTAATGTTGCCATGGATTTATTCAGACACCTAGTTAGATTTTTGCCGATTCAAGAGGAGGATACAAGTCATTACTGAGATACAGGATACAAGAATCAGATACCAAAGATTTTCAAGATCAAAACCATGATCTAGCATCAAGCGGTATCCCCAAGAAGCGGGGGAAAGACGCCCTATTGCTTGAAGAAAACCAGGTAGTAAGTTGCTAGGAAACATGATTCCTGAGAGCATAATTGAGGGTAAAAAGACAAGTTGCGCTATCATGGTAAGCTTTGCTTGATTTTTTACAGTAAGGCCCAGTATACTTCCGATACTTAACGATACGAAAATGTAGATTGCCAGTGCGAGAAAGAATAGGGGAAGTTGATTCGGTAGACTTGCTTTAAATAAAATTGGAGCAAGTAGTAGGATCACTATGCAGGTCATTATCAAATGAACAAAGGCAGAGAGAAGCATGGTCACCAATCCTAAGTGAATAGGCACACCATTTGCTTTATAAATCTTTTTTATGTCGCTTCCGTATGTTTCAATCAAGGAAGGCGGTAAGCCGAGAAAGGCTCCCATGGAAACACTCATGACAATCATTGACTGTATGAGTGTGCTTTCCATATCAGGTATAACGGAAGTAAAAATACCACCCATGAGAAGAAAGAAAATAAGCGGTACAATATAGTAAGCAACCAGGAGAGACTTACTTCGTATGTCCAATTTCCACTGTAATGCTAGGCTATATAAAAAACCATTCATTCCGATCCCCTCCTTGCCATTTCGATGAAATGCTGCTCCAGTGTGCCACGATCCACCTTAATATCCAGTATTTGGATATGTTTCTGTTTGCATTCTTCCAATAATGAAATCAAAGTGTCCTCGATCGTATCTGTTTCAAAAGATTTCTCTCCGTCCTGGGTCTTTAAATGGATGAAATATTTTCTTCCCAACCTGTCTGTCAGTTCTGAAGGAGTACCACAAAAGACAATCTTTCCACTATTCAAAATAGCAATGCGGTCACATAAGGTTTCAACTTCGGCCATATCGTGGCTTGCCAAAACAATTGTCTTGCCCTGTGATTTGAGCTTTCGGATTTGTTCATGGAGGGATAGTCTTCCTTCAACATCAAGTCCCGCTGTCGGTTCATCGAGAAAAATAATATCCGGATTACTGATAAGTGCAAGAGCAAGATGTAATCTTCTTTTTTGACCGGTGGATAATTCTATGTATTGCGACTCCTTCATTTCTTTTATGCCAAGGGCCTTTAGCATAGCATCATCAATGTATGTATGATTCCATTTTGCAAAGAGCTTTATGGCTTCCATCGGTTTGATGTGGATGGGTAGAGAGGAGGACTGTAGTTGAATTCCGGTTTTCCCGTTTACAATTATAGTGCCTTCATCATATTTTCTCAGACCTTCAATACATTCAAGCGTGGTTGTTTTACCAGCTCCGTTCACTCCGAGCAGAGCAAAGATTTCTCCTTGTTTGATTTGAAAATCGAGACCTCTAAGAACCATATTGCTACCATAACTTTTCTTTAATCCAGAAACCTCTATTGCGTTTTTCATGGTTCTACCTCCTCAAAGGGATTTGTTCCAATCCTTGAAAAATAGACTTGTAAAGCAGGCCCTAAATAATCATTAACGATTTTTTGCTTTTCTTCCCAAGCGTTTGAGGCGGTATCGATATTCCCTATCTCCATCAACTTCGGAAGCATGTTCATATCACCATTTGTAAACTCCATAATCAAGCTCCAGTATTCTTGCACAACCTGTTGGCATTGTTCGCTTTCAGCTGGTACATTTTCTTTCTGAAGCTCCACGATTTGATCACTTAGGCGGTTCAACCTATCCATAAAATCTTGCCCGCTTTTCTTGTCAAATCGACTGCGTATCTGGTCGAGCGTATCATCATCAAAGCGCTTAATGAGAGAGTAGGAGTCATTCTTCATCTGTAGATTGACAATAATGTCTGCATACTTCTTAAAATTGACCGTCTGTATTTGTAAAACTTCTGCCTTTAACTGCTCTATTGCGACTAAAGAATCCTTAAGTTTTTCTATATTTTTACGAAGAACATCTGCCTGCTCTGTAAGAGCTTTAGCAACATCATCAGGTGTTTTTAAAGAGATCAAATGGCTCTTTATATCCTTGAGAGAAAAGCCTAGTGATTTTAAAGATAGAATCTGATGGAGTAGCACTATATCTTTATCGGTATAAAGCCTGCGACCTCCCTCACTTTCTGCCGATGGGGAAAGTAGCCCTTCTTTATCGTAATATTGTAGAGTACGGATGGTAACGCCCATTTTCTTAGCAAGTTCCCCAACTGTCATAAATCCTTCCGGAATTGCTCTATATTTAGCCATCATTACCCACCTCCTCATACCTATTATACATCGTTACGTAAGGTCATGAACAAGGATTTTTAATAAAATTTAAACTGTAAATCTTTTAGCATTAATGAAGAATCTCATAAAAAATATAGACTTGTTGAATTGGTGAGCTTGTTTTCTATTTCAAAAGGTTATTTGGTCCAATAATAAATATCTGATATGTGAGTGGAAACGTGTTATAATTGAGGATGAGACAAGAGGAGGTAAGCTGGTGAAATTTTTAGCAATCAATCCTATTTAGTAAAAATAATGCTTGAATCTCTATCCTCACGTGTTGAGTATATTAGTTTGCTAAAAAACTATCTTCTATCTAAATATTGAAAGGATTAATGATGTATCTATTAGAATTGTACCAAAACAATTATTCAAAAGATTTAGTCGTGTTTGATTCTTTAGAAGAGGGAAGAGCCTTTGTAGCGCAAATCCCGGGATATACTTTAGAAAAAGAAGATAGTTTTGATGTGGAGTATTTTAATCCAAAAAATCTACCGGATTATATGGAGATTGTCTTCAATGGAAATATTGTCCCTTTATCTAGATTTTCGTTTAATTCTGAGGAAAATGTGGACATTATTTGGAAAGAAATTTCGAATCTATCCGTTAAAAACGATAAAATGATCGAAGGAGCTACAAAAGTAGATGCATATGTCGTGAATAACGATGAAGTGAAAGCTTATGTCGAAGCACGAGAAGCAAACTTCCGCAAGGCAAAAGTATTCCTAGAAAACAAAGGGTATGAAGTTGACAGAAGCTTTTTCGGAAGTGAAGACGGCGAAGCGATTCTCTACAGAAAACGCGGCACCGAAGATTGGCACTTCTTATGCCACTTAGACCCGCTGTTTGTAGAGATTGAAGATGTCGAAGAATATGTGAAAGAAGCGATGGAAGATATTCAATAGTCAAACAAAGTTCTTTGTGAGTGTATGCAACTGCTTGAGTAGACGGATTGAGCAGTAAAGAGAAACATCTAGCACTATCTAGCTTCTTAAGGAGAAATATCTATCATGAAAATGGAAATCAGGAAAACCTATCTTGTAAAATAAGATTATCGCCTTAATTCCTCAGGATATGATTAAACGAATTCCATTTTTGTTAGAAAACATGCCATTACACGTACTGTTAAGAGAATCTCGCTCGAGTATCCAGACTTGTATGCTGTAGCTGAACAAGAAGGCCAACTTCCTGAAAAGGAAGCTCAAGAATTGCGACAAATTCTTACAGATATTTTCCAAGAGAAAATGAACAAGCATAAGATTAAATAAGTTTTGAGAGTTATCGATAAGATGTCAATTGAGCATTAGGAGTTGAGAATGGCTATTGATGGCGTTAAAATCATTGACAGTGATCAAGGGTATGACATTTACAATGAAGTAGTCGGTCGCTATAGAGACGGTGAACATGTAGCGAATATCATCAAGGATATTCTCGATGCGGAAAAAGATTACTGTCAAACAGACTTTTTTACAGAAATTTATTGGACTGCTCTTGCCTACTCACTGTGGAAGATTGGTCACCTGACAGACGATATCAGAGATAAAACCTTGGAGCTTATCAAAAAAGGGGCTGATCCATTTTGGTTGGAAATAGATTCAAAGGCTTTGAAGCAAAGGCAAAAGGTCTTGGATAAACTTGCTATCCATTTGCAAACTGAAAATCCTAGACCTCTAAAGGTCACTAAAGCCAAAACTAAACGTAAACCTTATTTTGAAGAAGGGGATCTCCTTGCTGTTAAGTTCAAAGACCAGTATGGTCTTATCTTTGTATCTATGGTTGATCAGAGTCCTAGAAAGCTTGAGTATCATCTGGCTTGCACGCGCCTCTTACAGACAAAAAAGCCCACCATCGATGATTTTTTGACCAGTCAAATCTCCTGTAAGATGGACAATACAAAGTTTGCTCTCGTTACAGACTGCTGGTTCAATCACAAAGATTTAGGGCAATTATTAGAAAATATTGAAAAAATTGGACAGGTGAAACTTAGACCTTTTAGTCTTTGGATGTTGGCACCTGCCCAAAATTTAGAAGATATTTATGAAGAAATCACTAGAGATAAAGGTTCCTCTGGCCTTCGATTCATCGAAACCTATAAACTTGTCGACGATATTTTTCCAGTTTAATGCTTATGTGATAAAGGGGGAAATGGTGAATCATTCCCACATGCTATGCTGGGCTCTGACTCCATAGCTATCAATCGAACCATCTGAATTGAACTTGGATTCAATCCGGTATCTTTTCCAGAGGTCGTAATCTGCTGTTTGGATGGTTAGGATAAAGTTGGTATCTTTATCAGAGACGTTATAATCAGCTGGATTGACTTCAAAGATATCGATTAATTTTCGTGTTTGAAAATCTTGGAGCTTGAGATTTGCTAGCTTGACATGATTGATGGAAATTTTTTCTAGTTGCTTGCTATCCTTAGGTGTTCTGTAATAGGTGATGACGCAGTTTTTGAGTTGATCAGTATCTCTTACCGTAGGAGTAAGGCTCATAAAGCCACAGGACTGATCATCCCGCTTGACTTCAAGAAGCTGACCGTAGTAGAAGTGGTCGTTTTTGGGATTGGTGATGGAACTCTCTGCGCCTTTATCTCCAAAGGTATAGCCTTGGTCTAAAAGCTCGGAAGCCTTGGTTTCACCGATGATGACAGTGGTATCTTGAATGGTTACTGGAACTGGTTGAGCTGGAAGACCACTCATCATCATGCAGAACATAAAAACATAACTTGTTAAAAAAGCTGTCCCGATAACAGCGTTGGTTGATGCATAGACATGACTGTTATGAAAGTTTTTGCTTATAGCCAGTACAACAAATTTACCAATACTTTTTAAAACCATACTAACAAGTACGATGAAAAATTGTTTTTTCAAACATTCATAAATGGCTTGAGGAAAGCTATTACTATGATAGTAGAGGACAGCCAATACGAGTAGATTTACGATTAAATAGATCAGCAAGAACCAATGAATCTCTTTAAGTGCATTAGCATCAGTGATTTCTTCATAGTCAACGTGAATTCTTCCTTGAACAGCATGGCCAAGTTTGTAAATCCATTTGGGAATGTCTTTGCCTTTTTTAACCGCAACTACAAGTCTGATATAGAGGTAGATAGTAAAGGATAAGGATAGAAAGAAAAGAGCATAAAAACCCAAAACAATACTAGTGAACATTACTATTTCCCTTTATTTAACATTCAATAAAACAATTTCTTAGCTCCATTATAGCATTTTCTATAGAAATAGAGCTAGAAATATCAGTATTATCCTACAAGATTCAAAGGAGAAAAATCATGGGAATGATTGCCAATTATCAATATTTACCAGACAATGAATTAGAACAAATAAAAGCTCTTTCTAACCAAGAAGATGACTTGTTAGACTTTGCTGAGGACTCCGCTGACGCTCATGATATCATAATAGATATCGACAAAATGTGGGATGCTCTTCTCTTTGTCATGACAGGATTTAGTAGTTCAGAATTTTTGGATGACAATCCCTTGAGAGAAGCTGTTTTAGGGGTGACTCCTCTAGAGGATGTATCTGAATATATCGCCTATACTGAAAAATCGAGAATTGCGGCTATCAGTCAAGCTTTAGAAGAATTTGATATGGACAATGCTTTGAAAGACTTTAGTATGGAAGCATGCAAGAAAGCCGACTTGTATCCTGATATTTGGGATTATCTTGAGGAAGAGGAAGAAATCAAGGATGATATTTTAACCTGCTTTGTCAAAATGAAAGACTTTTACAAGGAAATCTTAAACCACAAGGGGAATGTCTTAGTGACTATTTGTTAAGGTTTTTATATTCCATTAGAAAGGTAGTCCCATGAATCCATTTCTAGAAAAGTATATTACTTTAAAAAAGCAATACCTGGAACAAGATGGAAATTCTTCCAGTGTTGCGGCACTCTATGATTTGGCTGATGAATTAGCTAAGTCTGAGGATTTAGAAGCTAAGAAAGTCTTAGTTGATCTCTATGAGCAATTGGATCTCTACACCAGTGCCTATAGCTTATTTACCGAAATTTTAGATAAACCAGACCGAAAACAATTAAAGAAACTGAGCCGTTTACAAGAAATGAGTCAGAGTCATGGCGATCGTTTTGCCCTTCCTCGTCCTCTAAGAAAAGAAGAGAAGAAGCAAAGACAGGACTTGTTAAAAAACTTGCCTCATTTTCTCTATCATCCAGACCCCTTAGCTACAGGTTCATTTGTTGAAGGAGAAGCCAAGCTTTGTCCATCTTGTGGGAAAGAAAGCAATGTTTATTATACCCTTATACCTTATTGTATCGAAGAGATAGAACATCTCTGCCCAACTTGCATTGCAAACGGTCAAGTAGCCAAAAAATTCGATGCAGAATTTATCCAAGATGCCGAGTGGCAGGGTGAATTGGATCCAGAAAAGAATCAGCTGCTTTTTTGTCAGACCCCAGGCTACTCTAGTTGGCAGGGAGAATATTGGCTTTCTTGTTGCCAAGATTATTGTGCTTACCTGGGTACAGTTGGAACTCGAGAATTGAAGGATATGGGAATCGCTGAGCAAGTCTTGGCAGACTATGAAGCGCGTGAAGAATATAAAGATGTAGAAGATTACTTGGTTAAAGACGGGCCTATCTGTGGTTATTTGTTTAGATGTCTCCATTGTCAAAAATACCAGATCTGGGTTGATGCGGATTAAATCGGAATGTGATTCGCTATGAAAATTAAAGAGAAGACTATGGAAGAACTAGAATTATTCGAAGCCGCCTCCAAAGATTTATTAGATACTATACAGGGATTTAAAGACAATCTATCTATTCAATTTCCCCTATTAGATAGTGATAACTGGCAGTATGATAAGGGATCGATAAAAGTTTGTAAAGCTGATGAGTTAGGATTCAAAAAAAGATGTAGGGTCGGAATTAGCTACAACTTGAAAGTCTCCCTATTAAACGAAGATGCCGAGCAAATCTGGTTACTGTTTAAAGACTGGTTCAATACTAGCAGATTGAGTCAAGTTGAAAGAAATCCTAATAATGAGGATTTGGGAAGATATGTCTTCTCAGCAAGTTCCCCTCTAGGTGATCAGGTAGATTGTTCCATTTATTTGCCTAATGAGTGGAATATCCCTCAGATTAGCTTTTCAGGCTATCTAACAGCTCGTTATAGGGCTTGTGATCTTGATAAATAGCAAGAATAAGATGGAGGTTTTTTAGAGATGAGAAAGATTAATTGGGACAAGATAAAGACTCGCTTAGATGCCTTGCTAGTCATTGACGAATATCTGACAGATCCGAGTGAGGATTGGCTCAGACTCGTAATTAAGACTGAGGAAGACTATGGAGTCCGCTATCTTATTGATAATGGATCTGGTGATTCTTTAGATGTGATTTTGACTGATAAAATGATCCTTATAAAAGGCTTTGATCATGAAAGTAGTTTAAGCCAGTTTGGTGCTGACGAGTGGAATCAAGATATCATCGATAGTTTTTATAAAGGACTGGATGAAAAGTATGTCTCACTTTATTCAGAAGAACAAAAAGATGAAACAACCTTCTTTATCTGGTATGACGGTCACGCGCATCAACAGACTTACCAAGATCAGGATGGCGGAGAATGGTTGCTATCTTACCTCTTTGTTAGCTTTGAGAGATTTCATGAGTTTGTGACTGACTATTATGAAATTACCGTAGATGAAGCCTTGTTAAGTAAACTATACAATCATGGATATCTTTCAGAAGTAGAATTGGAGCAATTAATTCATAATTCCTAGATTAGATAAAAAATCAGGCTTATTCTTATTTGGATAGGCCCTTAAAGCGATGGGATAAGTACATCTCAGTAAACTAATATGTACAGTGAGAAAGGATTTCCCTATGGGATTTTTCGATAGATTTAAAAAGAGAGATGATAGTTATAAAAGAGAAAAAGTTATAGAGGTTATCACAAATATTTTAAAAGATATTCACTTAAAAAATTATGAAGATATAAAGAATTATGTTGACGAATTTGAGATTGACGATTCAAATGAATTCTTTGGATATGTTGAAAAAACACTTGAATTAAATGATTTTGACACGATTGATGAATATGGAGTGGCATGTAATTTCCATCCACCTTATGAGTATTCTCAATTGGAGATTTATGATTATAATGACCATTCTGGGTTTGCCGTTGACTATGAGATGACTTCTAATTCAGAATTAGTGGATATGACCCTTCAATTAGAATTTTTATATACCAAAGATGGCTATAAGGTGAGATTTCTTAATATTGATTCAGATTAGTGAGGAGCCCCCATGTTAAAATCAAATAAGCTGATTATTTTTTTAATTTCTCTCCCTTTTCTGATGGTTATTGTTTTCTATTCTCTTAGTGGGCATCCTGGATATAGTGATGATAGTAATTTCATCAGAAATCATGAGGCTGCTATTAAGAGTGAGATCATCGCACACTTAGCCCAGGAAAAGCAAGACATAAAATCTGTGACACTCTTACCAAATACTGCTAGAGGAGAGTATGATAATGGTGGTGATGTGAGTGGAAATTACCATATCTATTTTACAGCCTACGTCAACAATAACCGCGAGCGAACGATAAGCGTAGAACTATTCTTCCCGGATGCCAGCATTCCCCCTTTCACCTTGTTTCCTCCCAACCCTTATAAAGACAAAGGCAAAAAGATGTCCAATTGGTTGATGGGGAATATTGAAGTATCGGAAGAAACCTCTAAATAGAAATAAGAACAAGTCATGATGAATAGAATAGTAGACGATCAGATAGTGCTTATCCCTTATTATAGGAATGATGCCATCTCCCTTCTTTGGTATCAAGATAGTGAGGTTTGCAAACAAGTGGATAATACTGGTCAGATTTACGATCTAACAAAACTTCATAAAATGTATGATTACCTAACTTCACACGGTTCTTGCTATTATATCCAATATGAGGGTGTGTTAGTTGGAGATGTGACACTTCAAAGTAACTCGGAACTTTCTATAGTGATCAGCAAAGAGTATCAGAATTTACAGATCGGAAGACGATGTATTTCTGAAATGATACAGTTGGCCAAAGAGAAAAAAATGGTTAAGGTAACTGCTCAAATTTATCCTTTTAATACTCAAAGTCAAAGAATGTTTTTGGCTTTGGGATTTCAGAAAGTAGATGAAGAGTGGTATGAATATAAGTTGAT
>CAURHZ010000020.1:0-10923 GCA_963524345.1 uncultured Streptococcus sp. | reverse complement strand
GGAATATCCCTTACTAGTCTGGGTTGTCTTTCATCTGCTTCTAATGGTCTGCTCTGGCTGGAATCTGGTCATGGTCTTCTTCCTTGTACTTGGAATTGTGGCTCATTTTGTCGATATCCGCATAGGCGCAGGTGATTTTCTCTTTTTAGCTTCTTGTGCTATCGTCTTTAGCGCAACCGAATTACTCATCTTGATTCAGTTTGCTTCTGCAACAGGAATTCTAGCCTTTCTCCTGCAAAAGAAAAAGGAAAGACTTCCTTTCGTGCCTTTCCTCTTACTTGCTGCTTGTGTGCTTATTTTTGGTAAGCTACTGCTTGTTTGATAAAGTCCTCAATCGGCTCTCCTTCATGGAGAGCTTTTACAATTTTCGAACCGACGATAACGCCATCTGACACTGCGTTGAAGCGTTCTACATCTGCTTGACTAGATACACCAAAACCTGTCAAGACGGGGATGTCAGCCACTTGATGAAGTTGTGCCAAGTGCTTGTCCAAATCTGCGCGGTAATTGCCTGATTTCCCTGTCACTCCATTGATGGCAACCGCATAGACGAATCCTTCTGCCCCATCAATCAACTCTTTCTGGCGTTCAATTCCTGTCGTCAAACTAACTAGAGGAATCAAGGCCATATCTGTGTCTGTCAAAAATGGTTCTACAAAGTTGGCATGCTCATGAGGCAGGTCTGGAATAATCAAGCCCTTAACCGCTGTATCTGCCAAATCTTTGACAAAGTTCTCAACACCGTACTGAAAGAGGGGGTTGAAGTAGGTCATGATGACCAGCGGAACCTCTGTTTCAATTGTTTTCAAGGTTTCAACCAAAGCCTGGGTAGAGGTCCCGTGGGCTAGACTGCGCAGACCTGCTTCTTCGATCACAGGTCCATCTGCGACAGGATCTGAAAAGGGAATTCCCACTTCAATTGCAGAGACACCCAAATCTTCTAAAAAGTGAATTGTTTCAGCAAGACCGTCCAAACCTTTCTCATGGTCTCCAGCCATGATATAGGGAACGAAAATTCCTTTTCCAGTTGCTTTTATAGCATTCAATTTTTCTGTTAGTGTCTTAGGCATGAGCTTCTCCCTCCTTTGCTGCATCTGCTTCCAAGCGGTCCTTGACTTGAACCACATCCTTGTCCCCACGACCTGATAGGCAGACAATCATAGACTTTTCTGGTCCAAGTTCTTTGGCCAATTTCACCGCAAAGGCGATAGCATGGCTAGATTCCAAGGCTGGGATAATTCCTTCCACACGAGACAAGAGTTGGAATCCTTCCAAGGCTTCTTCGTCCGTCACAGGAACATAGCTGGCACGTTTGATATCGTGGTAGTGAGAATGTTCTGGACCGATACCAGGATAGTCCAAACCTGCCGAGATAGAGAAGGCTTCAAGAATTTGACCATGGGCATCTTGGAGCACATCCATGAGGGAACCGTGAAGGACACCCGGACGACCCTTGGTCAAGGTAGCTGCGTGGTGCTCTGTGTCTACACCAAGTCCAGCTGCTTCAGCCCCATACATGGCTACTGACTCATCTTCTACAAAGGGATGGAAGAGACCGATGGCATTCGACCCACCACCAACACAGGCTACTAGGGCATCTGGCAGATCTTGACCTGTTAAATCACGGTACTGTTGTTTAGCTTCTCGACCAATGACACTTTGGAAATCACGAACAATTTCTGGGAATGGATGAGGACCCAAGGCAGAACCAAGAATATAGTGGGTATCATCGATATTTGCCACCCATGAACGAAGGGCTGCATTAACCGCATCCTTGAGCACGCGCGAACCGTCTGTCACTGCCTCAACCTTAGCTCCCAAAAGCTCCATACGGAAGACATTGAGGGCTTGGCGTTTGACATCTTCCTCACCCATGTAGATAGTACATTCCATGTTAAAGAGAGCCGCAGCTGTTGCAGTTGCTACACCGTGCTGACCAGCACCTGTTTCAGCGATAATTTTCTTTTTACCCATGCGTTTAGCCAGAAGAACTTGTCCCAAGGCATTGTTAATCTTGTGGGCCCCTGTATGGTTAAGGTCTTCACGTTTAAGATAAATCTTGGCTCCGCCAATATGCTGGGTCAAGTTTTTTGCGTAGTAAAGAGGAGTTTCACGCCCCACGTACTGACGTAAGAGTTGGTTTAATTCCTCTTGGAAACTTGGGTCTGCCTGACTTTCACGGTAGGCCTTCTCCAACTCCAAAACTGCTGTCATCAATGTTTCTGGGACAAAACGTCCGCCGAATTTTCCGTAAAATCCATCTTTATTTGGTTCTTGATATGCCATTCTTTACCCTCTCTATAAATCTTCTAATCTTTTCATGATCTTTTTGTCCATCTGTCTCCACTCCGCTTGATACATCTACTGCATAGGGAGTAAAGTGTTGAATTGCTTTTACTACATTGTCTTCCTTAAGCCCACCTGCGATAAAGAAGGGCTGAGTTAGTCCAATCGTATCCAGTTGAGCCCAGTCAAAGGTCTGGCCACTCCCTGCCACAGGGGCATCAAAGAGTAGATAGTCTGCCTGAGAATTGGGTACATGACCATCTCCACCCACCTGCACCGCCTGAATACTGGCACAAGGCAAATTCTCAAACAAATCATCTGCCACCTGACCGTGAACTTGAACCAAGTCCAAGCCAACGTTGTCAATGACTTCTAGCAGTTCTGCCCGACTTGGTGAAACAAATACACCAACCTTTTTGACATCTGCAGGAATAAGCTTTGCCAGCTCAGCAGCCTGATCCAAGGTCACCTGTCTTTTACTAGGTGCAAAGACAAAACCGATGTAGTCGGCTCCTGCTGAAACGGCTGTTCCCACCGCTTCCTTGGTCGATAGTCCACAAATCTTAACCTTTGTCAATCTGCAACTCCTTGATTCTCTGGGCTACATCTTCTGCCTGCATGAGAGCTGTTCCTACCAAAATTCCGTTAAAGTATGGTGCTACTCGTTCCGCATCTTGCCCTATGAAAATAGCAGATTCAGAAATGTACAAGCAATCATCTTTGAAATGTTTAGCCAAGTCTACACTGGTCTGTAAGTCGACTTCAAAGGTGGTCAAGTTGCGGTTATTGACCCCGATAATCTGGGCACCAAGTCTGTGAGCCACTTCTAGTTCAGCTAGATTGTGAGTTTCCACCAAGACTTCCAGACCAAGCTCTGTCGCGTAGTCATAGAGTTCCTTGAGGCGTTCTTCTGACAAGGCAGCGACAATGAGTAAGATAACTGTCGCACCAGCATTGCGAGCACGGATGATTTGCTTTTCATCGATGATAAAGTCCTTGTTGAGCGTCGGAATCTCTACCTGACTGGAAATCTCCCGCAGATAATCCAAATGCCCTTTAAAGAAAACCTCATCTGTCAGAACAGAAATCATCACTGCTCCGTTTGCTTCATAAGTCTGGGCCTGTTGCACAATATCCACATCGAGATTGATATCTCCCAGACTTGGGCTAGCCTTCTTGACTTCAGCGATTACTTGCAAGCGGTCCTGATGATTCTTCAAAAATTCTGCCAAGCGATAGGTCTGGCGCAGGGGCTGGATTTCCTCCAACTTCATCTGCTCAACCTCACGCGCCTTCTGCTCCAAAATTCGTGCTAAAAATTCCTGACTCATTTTTGGTACTCCTGTAACAGTCTGAGTTTTTCAAGTGCCTTGCCACTAGCAATCACTTGACGGGCCAAGGCAACTCCATCCTTGATATTATCTACCTTACCATTAGCATAGAAACCAAGACCAGCATTTAAAACTGTAGTTTCCAAGAATGGACTTGGTTCACTTTTAAGAACGCTGAGCAAAATTTCTGCATTTTCCTGAGCATTGCCACCACGAATATCTTCGATAGCGTAGCGCTCCATCCCTAAATCCTCTGGAGTAAAGCTTGACAAGGTGATTTCGCCATTTTCAAGAAGTGCAATCTTGGTTGTTCCATTCAAACCAGCTTCGTCCAATCCTTCTGGCCCAGTAACAACGATGGCACGTTTGCGACCCATATTTTTCAAAACCTGAGCTGTACTTTCTAGCAGTTCTGGACGACTAATACCAAGAAGCTGTGTTTCCAAAGCCATTGGGTGAATCAGAGGACCAGTCAAGTTCATAATCGTTGGAATCCCCAATTCCAAACGAGCTGGCATGATGTATTTCATAGCTGGGTGCATATTTTTGGCAAAAAGAAAGACAATTCCAGTTTTATCAAAGACCTTACCTAGTTCAGCTGGTTTGAGGTCTAGGTTGATACCCAAGGCTTCGAGGACATCTGCAGAACCAGATTTAGAAGAAATCGAGCGGTTACCGTGTTTTGCCATATGAACACCGCCACCAGCCAAGACAAAGGCTGCAGTTGTGGAAATATTAAAGCTGAAAGACTTGTCCCCACCTGTACCACAGTTGTCCATGGCATCATGAATCTCAGTTGGAATATGTTGGGCATGCCCTCTCATGACTTGGGCAATGGCTGTGCGTTCTTCAGGTGTTTCCCCCTTCATCTTGAGAGCTAAGAGGAGAGAAGCAATTTGCGCTTCCGTTACACGCCCAGTTACGATACGCTCAATGACATCCGTCATTTCCACACCTGATAAATTTTCAAATTTTGCTAGTTTTTCAATAATCTCTTTCATCCTAGTTTCCTCACTTTACAACCTTCTCGATAAAATTCCGAATAGAAGACAAGCCATCTGGCGTTCCAATGCTCTCTGGATGGTACTGGAAGCCATAAATCGGTAGGTTTTTATGTTGAATCCCCATGATGGCTTGGTCATCAGTCGAACGAGCTGTCACTTCAAAGTCTTCTGGCATTTCTTCAATTAAAATACTGTGGTAACGCATGACCGCACGACCATCCTCGATACCTTGATACAAAACAGATGGCGCTTCAAAGCTGATATTACTCTGTTTCCCATGCATGACTTTTGGGGCCAAACCTAACTTACCACCAAAGACTTCTGCAATGGCTTGGTGGCCCAAACAAATTCCAAGAATCGGCTTCTTGCCAGAAAAATCACGAATCATGTCTTCCATCTTACCAGCATCAACTGGCCAACCAGGACCAGGAGAAAAGACCAGACCATCTGCTTTTTCAGCTTCTTCATACAGCTTGGGATCATCATTTCTCAAGACCTGAACTTCTGCAAAATTCCCAATGTATTGGGCCAAGTTATAGGTAAAAGAATCATAGTTGTCAATCAATAAAATCATGGTCTTAGTTCTCCAATTCTAGTCATAGATTTAGCCTTATTAATGGTTTCTTGGTATTCGTTTTGGGCGATAGAATCGTAGACAATCCCTGCCCCAGCCTGCACATAGGCTGTTTGATTTTTGAGAATCATGGTTCGGATGGCAATGGCGAAATCCATATCACCCGTCGCAGACAAGTAGCCGATTGCTCCTGCGTATACGCCCCGTTTTTCCGTTTCCAGTTCATAGATGCGTCTCATCGCGCGAATTTTTGGTGCTCCAGAAACAGTTCCAGCAGGAAGTGTTGCTTTCAAGGCATCCATAGCAGTGAGTTCTGGAAGCAAACGCCCCTTGACCACACTGGTCAAATGCATAACATAACGGAAGAGCTCCACTTCCATATACTTGGTGACTTGGACACTGGCCGTTTCAGAGATGCGGCCAATATCATTACGACCCAAGTCTACTAACATTCGATGCTCTGCTGTTTCCTTCTCATCCGAAAGCAGGTCTGTCGCCAAAGCCTTGTCTTCTTCATCCGTAGCTCCTCTTGGTCGTGTCCCTGCAATCGGATTGGTTGTTACGATGCCATTTTTGACAGAAACCAAACTTTCTGGACTGGCACCTATGATTTGATAATCACCAAAATCATAGAAATAAAGGTAATTAGAAGGATTAGTCACGCGGAGATTTCTGTAGAAGTCAAATGGATTTCCAGTAACTTCTGCTGAGAAGCGCTGGCTGAGTACGCATTGGAACATATCGCCATTACGAATCAAGTCACGAGCTGTTTCCACCATTTCCTCAAACTTCTGAGGAGCGATATGCGGTTTGAAGTCCAGTGGAGATAGATCCAAGTCTTCAAATTCATTTGGAGCAGGAATGCATAATTCCTCAAGCACTTGGTTCAAGGCTTTTTCCAAGTCTTCTTGACTACGCTCACTATAGAGAGCATCCTCGATGACATGGATTTTTTCCTTTTTGTGGTCAAAGACAATGTAACTCTCATAGACGAAGAAATTCATGTCTGGCGTTCCAATAGTATCTTGAGGAATTTGACCAATTTCTTCATAAAGTGAAATCATATCGTAACCAACAAAGCCAATTGCCCCACCACCAAAAGGTAGGGCTGAATGGTGCTGTCTCTTATGAGTCACTTCATAAAGGAAATCCAAGGGATCCCGATCAATCACTTGACCATTTTGATAGAGAACTCCATTTTCAAACTTAATCTCAAAAACTGGATTATAGGCTAAGATAGAAAAACGAGCTGTTTCCTTGTCTCTCGGAATACTCTCTAAAATAACCTTGTGTTGCCCCTTTAGGCGCATATAAGCCAAGATTGGTGATAAGACATCTCCATGAATGATTCGTTCCATTGTAATTTCCCTTTCAGTTTCTTATTTTTAATTTTTTATCTTTTTTCTATTTCCTTTAAATAGTGCGGACGGGAGGTAAAATTATCCAGTGGATGATTTTAGCAATCCAGGAAATGAAAGACCTAATTTTTGAGCTCCTCGCTCATTCATTTCTAGGCTCAGGCTAAAATAGTTCCCCGAACTATTTTACTCTCAAAAATTCCGTTCTAGAGAAGCATCTTTGCTTCTCTAGAATACCACTATGGCGGGAAATAGCGGTTTAATGCTCACTTCGTTCGCAAATATTTTATAGAAATTTATCTAGTGATGAAGCATAATTTAAAACTGATAGCCATATCTACGATAAATATATAAAAAACCCCACGCAAAATAACTTGCGTGAGGACGAAATTCGCGGTGCCACCTCAATTATAGGATTTCTCCTATCTCTCATTCCTGTCTCAGAAACCTCCTGTAACAGGTTGTGCGATAAAGGGCACCTCCCTTGAGAATTATGTTTTCTTCTCTCGTTTCAGATGGACCCAACCTTACAGCTTTCTCTGCTTGTTTTCAGCAACCACAAGCTCTCTGTGAGAGAAAAGACTGTAATTTTTCCATCTATTATTTTTTAGCTTCTAGGTAGTCCGCAATTGCAGCTACGTCCTTGTCTCCACGACCAGAGACATTGATGATGATAATGTCGTCTTTACTTAGTTTCGGTGCACGTTTAACTGCTTCTGCGATAGCGTGCGAACTTTCAATTGCTGGGATAATTCCTTCAGTCTTGCTGAGAAGGAGGAGAGCCTGAACAGCTTCTTCATCCGTCGCAGCCACATATTCCACGCGACCTGAATCTTTGAAGTAGGCGTGTTCTGGGCCAACCCCTGGATAGTCCAATCCAGCTGAGATAGAGTAAACTGGAGCTAGCTCTCCATCTTCCTTAAAGACTGCATAGGTCTTCATGCCGTCGACAATTCCGATACTACCTTTTGTCATAGTAGCTGCGTGCTTGTCTGTGTCAAGTCCGTGACCAGCAGCTTCAACCCCAACCAATTTGACTTCTTCATCAGCCACATACTGTGAAAAAGCACCGATGGCATTAGAACCACCACCTACACAAGCAATAACGTAATCTGGTAAACGACCTTCTTTTTCTAAGATTTGACGACGAGATTCTTCACTGATGACTTTTTGGAACTCGTGGACAATGGTAGGATAAGGGTGAGGACCTACAGCAGATCCCAGAACATAGAAGGCTTCAAGGTCATTCATCCATGCTCCAAAGGCTGCATCAACCGCATCTTTGAGGGTACGAGTCCCTGTTTCAACTGCGTGAACAGTTGCTCCCATCATCTCCATACGGAAAACATTGAGACGTTGACGCTCCACATCCTCTGCCCCCATGTAGACATCACAGGCCATACCAAACTTGGCTGCAGCCGCTGCTGTCGCAACACCGTGCTGACCAGCTCCTGTTTCTGCGATTACTCGTTTTTTGCCCATACGTTTGGCCAAAAGAATTTGTCCTAAAACATTGTTGAGCTTGTGAGAACCAAGGTGGTTAAGGTCTTCACGTTTGAGATAAATCTTAGCTCCACCTAGGTGCTCTGTCAAACTTTCTGCAAAATAGAGCGGTGTTTCGCGACCTGAATAATCCTTCAAGTAATGGCGAAATTCTGCCAAAAATTCTGGATCATCCTTGTATTTGTCAAATGTCACTTCCAACTCATCCAACAAAGCCTGAATCGGCTCCGGTACAAAACTACCACCAAATTGTCCAAAATAACCTTTAGTTGTCATAAAATTTTCCTCTTTCAGTATTGATTTCAAGATATGAAAAAAGCCCACACACAGAAAACCATCTGTGTGAGGGCGTTGGTAACGCGGTGCCACCTCAATTATAAAGGGACTATCCCTTTACATCTCTGCCTTGTCTAACAACAAGTTGCACTGTAAGGTGTGCGCACCGAATTTTCATTGTTTCAAATTCATTTTTAAAATCAGCCCACTTTCACTACTTCCAACCACCTGTTCACAATCACCACAGGCTCCCTGAAGATCAAAAATAGTTACTTTTCTGATTTGTTGAACTTATTTTAATACTTTGTTTTTTCTTTGTCAAGACTTTTTTACAATTTTTTTGATGAAGCTAGTACTTTTTCAGAAACTGTTTTGAAAGTCTCAATGATATAATCCACTTCTTCATCGCTTAGTTTAGTATGAAGAGGAAGCGTAATTTCATTTTCAAAGAAGGCATAGGCCTTAGGATAGTTCGCCATATCAAAGCCAAGATTCTTATAGGCTGTCAAGAGCGGAAGCGGTTTGTAGTGGACATTGCTTGCAATTCCTGCTTTTGCTAATTCTTGGATGATAAGATTGCGTTCTTCTAAACTCGCTCCTTCTACATGGGTGATGTAGAGGTGGCGTGAAGATTCTACAGTATCAGTCTTGTGTGCCAATGGATGAATACGAGAACCTGCAAAACCACGATCATAGCGGTCCACAATGTCCTTACGACGTTCTAGCAAACCAGGGTAACGGTCCAATTGTACCAAACCAAGTGACGCCATGATATCGGTCATATTACACTTGTAGGCTGGTGTGACGATATCATATTCCCATGAGCCCAGTTGCATCTTAGCAAGGGCATCCTTAGTTTGCCCGTGAAGGGAAAGAATTTGGAATTCCTTGTACATTTCTTCGTCATCAATCGCTGGATTGGCTTTCCAAGTGGCACTTCCTCCCTCAGCAGTTGTAAAGTTCTTAACTGCATGGAATGAGAAGGAAGTAAAGTCCGCGATAGAACCAGCTGGTTGCCCTTTATAAGTAGACCCCAAAGCGTGGGCACTATCAGAAACAATCACAATACGGTTAAAGACCTTTTGCCACTTGCTTGAAGCAGTAAAGAGATCACGTTTCTTCTCCACAACTTGGAACAAACGGTCATAGTCGCAAACAATCCCCGCAAGCTCTACTGGAATAATCACCTTAGTCTTTTCAGTGATAGCTTGCTCCAGTAAGTTATAGTCCATCTCAAAAGTATCTGCTTGGATATCCACCATGACAGGAGTTGCTCCTACGTGCGTGATAACACTACATGAAGCTGTATAGGTCATGGCTGGAACGATGACTTCATCTCCAGGTCCCACTTCCAAAACGCGCAAAATCAACTCAAGAGCAGCAGTTGCAGAGTTAAGACAGACAGTCTTAGGCGTCTGTGTGTATTGAGACAAGCGACGCTCCAATTCTTTGGTCTTAGGACCAGTTGTAATCCAACCAGAACGAAGGGTATCCGCTACTTCAGCAATTTCAGCTTCGGTGATATCGGGTGGTGAAAATGGAATATTGTAATTTGGCATTGATTTGCTCCTTTTATCTGTACTCATTTTCTCATGACTACTTTATTTTAGCACTTCAAACACGGTTTGAAACATGATTTTGATGTCTCCAAGGAAACTAAATTCTCGGAGATAGGCGAGGTTATAGCGCATCTTTTCAGGAAGGACATATTCGACATAAGCCCGGTCAACTGACAGACCTTTCTCCACCATTTGACTGATGATAGTATCCTCATCCTTGTAGTGAATGCTGGCCGGAGAGGTAATCCCTGCTGGTAAGAGCAAGGTCGCCATCATTTCAGGGCTATACTGCTCTGTGTAACGAGGCACTTCAGGACGCGTCCCTACAAATGACATCTCACCTTTAAGGACATTGACCAGCTGAGGCAGTTCGTCCAAACGCACACGGCGGATGAAATTTCCAACCTTGGTAATGCGACTATCGTTAGCAGAAGTCACCAGACTCCCTTTTTTATCCGCATCCGTCACCATGGTACGGAACTTCCAAATCTTGAAAGGTCGATTGTACTGGGTCACGCGCTCTTGCTTGTAAATCACTGGCCCCTTGCTATCCAACTTGATCCAAATGCTCAAGATGAGAAAGATGGGTGAGGTCAGAACCAGTACAACCAAGGCCAAAACCCAATCCAAGCAACGCTTGAAAATCAGCGAACCCTTCCTTTTAGAGACAAGCTGGTAGTAAGACTCAACCTCGCTTGATTTCATTTCCACGGGCAAGTCTTCCCATTTCAGCATGCTGTTTCTCCTTTGTTTTTATTATACTATTTGTCAACATTTTTCATTATACCACAAAATGGAAAAGGCGGTGAAAGAAATCTGTAATTTGACGGATTTCCTTCTTATACTCAATGAAAATCAAAGAGTATTAGGACATGGCTCCTGCCTGCAAGCTATACATCTTGTGATAGGTCCCTCCCAAGGCCAAGAGTTCCTCATGGGTTCCACTCTCAATAATACGCCCCTTGTCCAATACGTAGATACAGTTGGCATCTTGAATGGTTGAAAGGCGGTGTGCGATGGCAATGGTTGTCC
>CAURHZ010000019.1:0-11105 GCA_963524345.1 uncultured Streptococcus sp. | reverse complement strand
AAATCAACGAAGCACTTGTCGTTGAATTCTACAACAAAATGCTTTAATTTTAAGAAATATCTTACAGAAAGCCTACAACAGTGGGCTTTTTGCTTTGTCTTAAAATGTTGATCTCTGGGTTTGTTTAGAGATTTGTTAGTAAGGTTATTTGCGTATCTAAGTCTATCTATTCCAAGAATGACGCGATGTTGATGATATAAATCTGGTATGATATAATATTTTGTCCTCCTCACTTTAAGGAAGGGAGGTGTTACATATGTTAGAAACTTTACTCACATTGTTTCTAGCTTCGTTACTTATTAACGTGTTATCTGAGCTTTTCAAGTTATGGCTTAAGAAACGTAAAAAGTAATGGTTAACCCTTTAAGAGGGTAGCAAAAAACCCCATCGGTGGCACGGTGGGGCTTTTTTAGTTACATATGCTGTAACCTTACTCAGATTGTAAGTTCATTCTAACACACCCCCTCCGATATTTCAAGCTTTTGTTTTGATATTCCTCAGAGTGTGTTTGTGGTTTGAGTCCGCTTCACTGAAATTAGCACACGCGCTACCAAGTTCCATTCTACAGCAAAGAAATCAACTCTTTTCTAGGGGCTTTCCGCCCTCATTTTGCTCTTTTGTGCTAAAATAGACTTATAAATTGAAAATAAGGAATGTTTATGAAATCGGGTAATGGTTTTTGGAAAGGCTGTCTCTATTTTTGGGGCTTCTTGTTCTTGTTGGGACTCTTGGTCCAATATGCTCTGCCGCTTGCGGCTTGTGTCCTGCTAGGCTATGGTGGTTATCGTCTCTATAAACGTTGGCGCTATCCTCTTTTGCAGGATCGTTCGCTCGACGATCGGATTGAGCTTTTAAAAGCTCGGATTCGTCAGGCGGACAAGGATATTCAGCAATTAGAGGACACTTTAGTAGAAAAAGGCTCAGAGTCCTATAAAAGTCTGGCAAATCAAGTATTGATTGAACTGAAGGAAATCCATCAGGAGGCGGATCGTCTCAAGTCCTATATCGATGCTGATGTTTATAACCGTATTGACAAAAAGGTTCGTACAGTAAGGGCAAACATCGATGTTCAGCTAGAACGTTTGGATAGAGAGAGTCAGGTAGATCTTGAAAATGCGGAGCCAGAGGAATTAGCTCCAGAATTGTCCCAGACCTTGGCCAATATTGCTATCGACCATCAGGCCATTTTAGACAAGATTGCTACCTCTGCTGATGGTGATAAGGAAGAATTGACGGCCATTCATAGTTTGAAGATGGAGAAATTCCAAACAATTTTAGAAGGCTATTTAAAGATTAAGGCCAATCCGAAGAACTATAATCGAGCAGAAGAACGTTTGCAACAAGCTAAAGCAGCCATCGAACAATTTGACCTTGAACTGGACCAAGTCTTGAGAGAACTCAATGAAACAGATATGCGTGATTTTGATATCAGTCTGCGTATTCTAGAAAAAGATCGTAAAGAATAGGTTAGAAACAAAGGAGTAACCATGACAGAATTTAATTTTGATATTGACCAGATTGCCAATAATACGGTAGCTAAGGTGGATAAAACAACCCAAATCATCGAGACAAATACTGGCTCGGACAAGACCTTGACCTTCCTTGAAAAGTTGAGCCCTGAGCAGCAAGAAGGAATCAAAGCGCACGTGCCCCAGTTAGTAGACCAGTTTGTCACCAATCAAAATGCTCTCTTAGATTTTGGGCAATCTGCTGTCGAAGGTGTGAACAATACGGTCAATCGTATCTTGTCAGAACAAAAGAAACTACAGATTCCCCAAGTGGATGATCTACTCAAGAATACCAACCGTGAGTTGCAAGGCTTTGTAGTCAAATACAAGAACGCTGAAATTGCTGAGTTAGAAGAAAAGCCAAACTTTTTGCAACGATTGTTTAACAAGAGCAAGAATACCCTACAGGAATTTTACTTTGATTCAAAAACAGTGGAGCAAAAGCTCGATGGCATGGCTGCCGCAGTGGTCAAGCAAGAAGATGTGCTAGCTCGAAATATCGTCTCTGCTGAGATGTTGATTGAGGACAATACCAAATCCATTGAAAATTTAGTGGGAGTAATTTCCTTTATCGAAGCCAGCCAGACAGAAGCTGGTAATCGCGCTGCCGAACTGAAGGCCCAAGCTGACCAACTTGATACAAGTACGGTAGAATACCAAACCAAGTCACAAGAATTGGCCCGCATGGCTGAAGTGGTCAATACCCTTGAACAACAACACACAGAGTATGTCAGCCGTCTCTATGTTGCCTGGGCAACAACACCTCAGATGCGCAATCTGGTGAAGGTGTCATCTGATATGCGCCAAAAATTGGGCATGCTTCGTCGCAATACGATTCCTACAATGAAGCTTTCTATTGCCCAACTGGGTATTTTGCAACAATCAATGAAATCAGGTGTCGTGGCAGATGCCATTGTCAATGCCAATAATGCTGCCCTTCAGATGCTAGCTGAAACCAGCAAGGAAGTGATTCCGCAGATGGAACGAATTGCCCAAAGCCCGACAGTCGCTGTCGAATCGGTTACTAAACTGGCTGAAAGTCTGGTCGCTCAAAACCAAGGTATCGTCGCAGCTATTGAATTGGGTCGTCAGAAACGTGCCCAACTAGAAACAACCATTGTCAAGTCCGCAGAAATGATCAACGATTCTGTCAAACTACGCGATGAGAAAATTGTCCAAGCCCTTCTAGACCAAGGAAAGGCCGCCCAGAAAGAAGTACAAGAATAACACAAGTCCCTTGTAAGTATAGCTTGCAAGGGATTTTGCTTGTTTTAGTAGAAGTTTGAAGGTCAGGGAATTCTTGCCAGATTTAGAGAGAATACTCTAGAAAACCTTTTCACTACTAGTCTTTTATGATACAATGGAAGGAAGTAAAGGCGCTGTTTTTTCGATGTCGCAACGCCTTGGATGAATGAAAAGGAAGAGTCCCTATGGTTAAGCAAACAAGTCCCATGCAGAGAGCTACATTCGCGTCCACGTACCCAGTTTCAAGACCTGCCAATTTCCTTGGTAGGCTTTTTGCGTTGTAGAAATGGGGTATGAACATGGCTTACACGTTATCAAAAAAATTAGAACAAGAACTCATCGTTTCAGCACCTGAGTTGCAGGTTAGTTATACTGCCATCGTAGAATACCTAGAAGCTATAAGCCAGAAAGAAGCATCTGGAAATTCTCAGGAACTTCAGAACCAGCTTGCTATTCAGCTGAGACGTTTAGAAGATTTAGTACAGGGCTATATCCAAATAAAGAAGAACCCGCATCACTACCTAGATGCAGATAAAGAATTGACAGCAGCCTATCAAGCCATAAAAGGGACGGAGCAAGATCTTCTCAAAAAATTGCAACATCTCAATCAATCAGCCTTGCAGGATTTCCATATCAGCCAGAGACTCTCTCCTAAAGACGAGACTGCTATCCCTGTAGCAGGAAAAGCCAAAACTAAACAGGAATTGGCTATCGAGCGGGACTTGATTAACCAGCTGACAAAGGGAGAAAGTCAATGGGTGTATCGACCTGAGTTAAATACAGAAGACCTCCTATGGGGAAACTTTTTTGCCAAGTTGGAAGCTAATAATGTCCGCATTTTGCAAGACCATCCCCTTACAAATTCAGAGAAAAATCAAATCAAAAACCAACTCAATTTCGTCAACTTCTACGAAGCAGCTAAGTGGATAGCGGGGGAAAATGGCATTGCCAAGGTGCAGGTTCAACGTGAAGACGCTAGTCTAGGCACCATTCGCTTGGAAGTCTTGTGGAGAAACAATGTCGCTGGTGGCAAATCGAGTTATGAGGTTGTTAACCAAGTCATCACAGGCGGAGAAGGGATTCGTCAGCGTCGTGGGGATGTGACTTTGTTAATCAATGGTCTGCCCATGATTCAAATCGAACTGAAAAGCCGTTCTCATCCTTATATGGATGCCTTCCGTCAGATTAAGAAATACGACCAAGAAGGACAGTTCAGAGGCATTTTTTCAAGTCTTCAGATGTTTGTTGTCTCTAATGTCACAGACACTCGCTACATCGCAGCTTCCAAAGCCAACAAGCTAAATGAACGCTTCTTGACCAAGTGGGTCGATAGTGAAAATAGACCTCAACCTCAACTATTTGACTTTGCAGAGTCTGTCTTGTCGATACCGAGAGCTCATGAGATGGTCATGCAGTATTCTGTCATCGATGATGACAAGAAGGCCTTGATTTTATTACGCCCCTATCAGGTTCATGCCATTGAGGCTATCCGTGAAGCCAGTCGCAAGCGCCAATCAGGCTATATCTGGCATACGACTGGTTCAGGAAAGACCTTGACATCCTATAAGGTTTCGCGTAATCTGCTCCAGATTCCATCTATCGAAAAGACAATCTTTGTGATTGATAGGACAGACCTCGACCAGCAGACGACTAGTTCTTTTCAATCTTATGCAGAGAATGACATGATCGACATCGACGAAACCGATGATACACAGGAATTGGTTAAAAATCTAGCTTCTGATGACCGCCGTGTCGTTGTGACGACCATCCAGAAAATCAATGCTATGATTCGGCAGTTTGATGAAGGACGTCACCAAAAGGTCTACAATCGTATCAAACAACTTAAACTAGCCTTTGTCGTCGATGAATGCCATCGCGCAGTGACCCCTGAACGCCAGCGCCACCTAGAGCACTTCTTTACAAATTCTCTCTGGTATGGTTTTACAGGAACACCTATCTTTACAGAGAATAAACGTGAACAAAAAGGAGACCTTGCTCAGACGACCGAAGAGCAGTACGGCGATTGCCTCCACCAATATACCGTCAAAGAAGCCATCCATGACAAGGCGGTTCTTGGATTTAATGTAGAGTATCAGACGACCATGCCTGGTTGGGCAGAAGATGAGATTGACGAGGAGCGTTATGATGACGAAGGCCACATGCTTGCCGTTTTAGATGCCATTCTCAATCGCTCAAGACGCAAACTCGGTTTCCACAATGGAGTAGGAAAAACCTATGAAGCCATTTTGACCGTTAAAAGCATTGCCCGTGCGCAGGCCTATTATAACCTGATTAAGCAAGTCAAAAATGGAGAGAAGTCTCTAAGCATTTCGGAAAATGTTAAAAAGGTCTTACCAGACTTTCCTAAGGTTGCTATTACTTACTCTGTGACAGAAAATGAAGCAGACTCCTATGTCAACCAAGCCTACATGGAGGAGAGTTTAGAAGACTACAATGCCATGTTTGGCACCCACTTTAGCCTAGCAACCATTGCTTCCTACAATAGTGACCTCAATGACCGTCTGGCCCGTAAGAAAGAACGCTTTGCCTTCCGTGAAGAGCAATTGGATCTCGTTATCGTTGTGGACCGCTTGTTGACAGGCTTTGATGCCCCTTGCCTATCGACTTTGTTCATGGATCGTCAGCCAATGAAGCCCCAGCATATCATTCAGGCCTTTTCACGAACCAATCGCCTCTTTGATGAAGGCAAGAAATTCGGTCAAATCGTTACCTTCCAAACGCCTGATCGTTTTAAAGAAAAAGTGGATGAAGCTCTGAGCCTCTACTCAAATGGTGGCGAAACCAGTGTCCTAGCCCCAGAATGGCAGGAGGAGAAGGCCAAGTTTCTTGAGAAGGTTCATCAACTATTAGCCATCGCTCCAAGTCCAGAGCAGGTGCCTGATTTGGATACAGCGACAGATGCAGAATTAAAACGCTTTGCCAAGGCCTTCCAAGAATTTGACAAGCTCCTATCCTCTATACAAGTCTATTCTGACTATGATGAGAAAGTCATTCTCAGAGAGATTGGCCTCAGCCTAGAAGACATTGAGAACTTTGCCGGCCAATATCAAAATGTCATCGAAGAACTCCGCAGACGCAGAAAAGAAGACCAAGAAGATGAAGGTGTGCTGCTGGATATCGAGTATGAGCTTGAATCCATTCGCACAGATGAGATAAACTATCACTATATCCTCTCTCTCATCCAAGCCCTGATTGAAAATCGAGAAAACCTCATTGGTAAAAAGGAAAAGAATCTGGTAGATAACTATATCGAAGATTTGAACAAATCCAATCCCAAGTTATCCAGCCTCATCTCCAAACTCTGGCAGAATGTCCAATCAGATGCCAAGAGCTATCAGGGTCAGTCTATCATCCATAAGTTGGATGAGATGATTGAACTAACAACCCAGAAAAAGATTCGTGAAACGGCAGATTATTGGCAGATAGGAGAGGATGAACTCCAGTTCGTAGTGGACAACTACCGCATCGGACGAGACAAGCAAAATGGCGAAAAAGCCATCACGGAGTCTCAGGACTATCTAGCCTATAAGGAAGCCCACGGAGACAAGGCGCTACCAAAACTCAAATATAAAAAAGCCCTCAAAGAGGACTATATGCGCATGATTTCAGAGGATATCCTACCGCTAAGGGGGAGATAGGTTTAAAAGTGGTCAGAAAGATAATGTTGGGAAGGTTTTCGACTAATTAGGGTCAAAATCCCCCTATCTTCAAGGTGCAAGAAAGCATCCTTGACCTTTTTCTTAGAGTAATGATGGTTGGACTGATTGGCCAGTTGGATGATGCTTCTATCTTCTATACCATCTCTCTTATCATCGACAAAGAGCTTGGACTGAGCGAGGAGAAACAAGATGTATTTCTCGACTTCTTCCAGCCCTTCTGTCTGCTCTATCTTAACTTTATAGCGATTCAGTTGCTCTTGTTTTTCAAGGAGAGTTTGGATAATATTTTCCTGCCCTTCCTTGATAAAAGTCAACAAGGTTTCAACGAAGAAGGTAGCATCGGCACGGTTGAGATGATCACCAGTATTCCTAAAAGCCTTATAATAGTCTTGCTTATGGTGATTGATTTGTTGGGACAAAACCAGACCTGAGAATTTATCGAGTTTTCTAGACAAGTACTTGGCAAGGATATAGCGTCCTGTCCGACCGTTACCGTCATAGAAGGGATGTATATTTTCAAAAAAATAGTGTCCAGCACAAGCTTTGACAAGGTTTGGGATAGAATGGTCGTTTATAAAACGAATCCACTCTGTCAGCATAACCTGAATCTGTTCCTCCTTTTGAGGTGGGATATAGATGACTTTGCCAGTCTTGTCGTCTTGGATAAAGGCCGATTTCTGCCTAAAAAGCTCTCCATCGAGTTCATCCTCTGGCGAGATTTCTCCTTGTGTTAATTGGTCATAAATCCCTCTGATATCTTCAAGAGATTGGATTTGGAGAAATTCATCCTTAAGGATTTGTTGGTACATTCGTAAGGTGGAAAGATGTTTGATTTGTTCGGTCTTATAGGGGTCTTCCTCTAGGAGTTTCTCCACATCGACTAACTCTTTACGAGTTGTATGGATACCTTCGATTTCATTTGTGGAAATAATCGATTGGTAGAGTTGTTCTTTATAAAACTGATCGTGGGCAATCTTAGGGAGGGTATCAGCTATTTCGCTAATTCGTTGAGACTGCTGTGAGATAGTTTCCATCAGTTGGGAAATCCCTAGATGCAGGGTAACAAATAGAGGGTATTGACTTGTTTTGACAGTATCGCGTTGCATTAAATGAGGATAAAGAGATGTTCTAATGAAACTGTATCCTTGTAAGCGTAGTTGATACTCTTCCTCATACTGGTCACGATGACTGTAGTAAATTTTTCTAAGTTCTCTATAGTTCATATGTAGTCATCCTCGCATTTCAACGTTTTTTAACATTATATCACAAAATAAGCCTATCTATCGTTTCGAAATAGGCAAAATTGAAGAATAGAATGGCGAAGTTGCTGATCTAAAGTGCAAAAACGGCCAAAATTGAACAATAGGAATGACAGATAGACATCCTAAAGTACAAAAATAGGTAAAATTGAAGAATAGACATCAAAAAAAGAAAATCTAAAGTGTAGAAATGAGAAAATTGAGTAATAGAGAGGAGGGATATCGTGGTTAAAAAATATATAGTTGTGGGAAATGGATTCGATATGAATATTGGGCTAAAGTCTTCCTATCAGTCTTTTTTGGATGATATAGGTGAGAAGTATAAATTGAAAGAACCGTCAGAATTTTATAAGTTTAATCCACTATTCCAAAAAGATATCAACGACAATTGGTCCGATTTCGAAGGACTATTTGAGAATCTTATCTTTAATGCTAATTCAATTGACGACAAAAAACTAGCTTGTCAGACGGTTGATACATATAATCAAGCATTGGAAAGGTTAGAATTTCAATTTTATACCTATCTTAGTCGAGAATATCGTCGATGGAAACAACGAATAGGAGGCGAAGTAAATCCTGTATACCGTTCGATTTTTAGAGATGCTAAGGTTTTCAATTTTAATTACACAAATACTTTAACAGATATTGAACTGAAGGATTTAGCAGATAAAGTTTATCAAGTTCATGGTAGCCTAGAGAATCGCAACATTATTTTTGGTGGAGGTTTTCTAGAACACGATAGAATTTCTGAGATAGTTTTACCTAACTCGACGGATAATGATAAGTTAGTGAGAATTAAAAAGGATCATCTATTATTAAAAGAACGAGATGAGATGCCAAGAGATATCGAACCAGATGATGAAATGGATCTTTATATCTTAGGACATTCGATAGCTGGGACAGATTTGAACTTTTTAAGTAAATGGATAAAAAAAGCGAGAAAGATTTATCTATTTTACTATAAGCGGGATTATAGCGATAAGATGCAAACTCTTCTCCAAAATTTTAAGCGTGATGTAGTCGAAAAAGTTCAATTGATTCCTTTCGTGGATGTATTAGTAGATAAGGAACAAGCTTTGGAGTTCAATCTGTCTGGAGAAAATCTTTCAGAAGAAGAAAAAGGCGAAGAAGAATTACTTCTTTTTCAAAAGCTTTTTAATCTGAATATTCCTCAAAATAAGGAATTTGAAAAGATTTGGATAACAGCTTCCTCCTTGGAACCTTCAGATATTCGATCGATTCAACTAAAAAGTGACGCTGACTGTGAAGGGCTAGAATGGATATTAAAGTTTATCGAATTTGGGGAAATTGATGAGGGTAAAGAAATACCAATTGAGTTTGAAAGTGTAAGAGAGTGTGTAGGATTTCCCACTTTGATTTTTTCAGATTCTTTTAAAGTGTTACTAAGAAATTGCTCAGAATTGAGGATAAAAGATTGCTCGATTTTTACAGATGACTTATTCGATAATCTGAAAGGAAGTAGATGCAGTGCTATTCGTATTTGGGATAGTAGACTGACTACTGAGAAAGAAACTATTGACCTATCGGATTTCCCAAATTTAGAGGAAATAGAAATTCAAAATTCAACCTTTACAAGCTATATTTTGCAAGAATGTGGGATAGAGTTTCATTTTATCCGATCAGGAAAGGAACAACCAGAATTAAAAGTAAATGTAGATTCTATGAATTTGATTAAAGAAAGGGAGTAAAATGACAAAGAAACCAAGTTATCGCTTTGCAGGTTATACCGAATCTTGGGAAGAGAAGAAGTTGGGAGAAGTGAATGATGTAAGGGATGGGACTCACGATTCTCCTAAATATGTTCAAGATGGTTATCCTTTAGTCACTTCAAAAAATTTAACATCTGAGGTCTTGGATTTTTCTGATATATCTTTTATTTCCGAAGTAGATTACATTAGTATAAACAAAAGGTCTAAAGTTGAAATTGGTGATATTATTTTTGGAATGATTGGCACAATAGGGAATCCAGTATTGTTAAAAATAGATGGTTTTGCAATTAAAAATGTGGCATTACTAAAAAAAGGTGGTTTCATTGATAATAGTTTTTTGATTCAGTTATTACAGTCATCTTCTTTTATAAAATATATTTCTTTAGAAAATGCTGGAGGGACACAGAAATTTTTAGGATTAAGTCAGATAAGAAATTTTCAACTATTTTCTCCCTCCCTCCCCGAGCAAACTGCCATTGGTTCTTTCTTCCAAGATATTGACCAGCTCATCAGCCTTCAACAGCGTAAGTTAGAGGTGCTCAAAGAGCATAAGAAAACCTACCTCAAACTCCTCTTCCCAGCCAAAGGACAAACCAAACCAGCCCTTCGCTTCGCAGGATTTGAAGATGAGTGGAAGGAAGTGAAGTTGGGGGAAATTGCAGAATTAAAACGTGGTTTAACTTACAAACCTACCTCTGTTGTAGAAAACGGAATTCGAGTGTTGCGTTCTTCAAATATAGATGGAGATGTTTTTAAAAAGCAAGAAGATGATGTTTTTGTTGAAGATAGTTCGGTCACTATTCCCTATGTTCAGTTTGGTGATATTTTAATTACTGCTGCTAATGGTTCTTCAAAGTTAGTAGGAAAACACGCGATTATAGAGGATAGTGAGAAGATGGTTCATGGTGGCTTTATGCTTCTTGCTAGAAGTAAACAATATAAGTTTTTAAATGCTTTACTTAGTTCTGAGTGGTACAGTAGATTCATTAATGTTTCGGTATCGGGAGGTAATGGTGCAATTGGTAATTTAAGTAAATCCAATTTAGAAAAAGAAATTGTACTATGCCCAACTATCCCTGAACAAGAAGCCATCGGTTCTTTCTTCCAAGACCTAGACAAGGCCATTGCCAAGCAAGAGGAAAAAGTCAACCAGCTCAAAGAAAGCAAACAAACCCTACTCAGAAAAATGTTTATCTAAGATACAAAGACCGTAAAAAGCCCAGTAAAAATAGGAAACTGGCGCAGCCTTCGATGAAGACCAGACAGTTTATCTTTTTTACCCAGCTTTTAGGTCGTGTTCAATTCATAAGATACAAAGACCGTAAAAAGCTACACTAAACGAATAAAAGTAGAAATTGATAGGAGACCCTATGTCACAAACAGATTTATCAAGAGAACTCTACCAATCCCTCTGGAATGCGGCAGATATCCTGCGTGGCCAGATGGAAGCTAATGAATACAAGTCATACCTCTTGGGCTTGATTTTCTACAAGTACCTATCCGATAACATCCTCCAAGCCGTCTGCGATAACTTGGACGAGACCTTTGAGTCCTTCCAGCAAGCCCAGCTTCTCTACGAGGAAAACTTTACGGATGCAGATGTCCGTGAAGACCTCATCGAGGTCTTAAATGATGATCTGGGTTATGTGATTGAGCCTTCTCTGACCTTTACCAAGCTGGTTC